>CAZIVK010000035.1:7306-9689 GCA_964542515.1 uncultured Oscillospiraceae bacterium
CACAGCGTTGGGGCAAGCCCTTCTCTGCACTACTAGGTGCCTTGTCTGCACAGTTGGGTCTCGGAATTGCCTCTATCGGCGGAAAGGACTCAATGTCCGGATCATTTATGGACTTGGATGTGCCTCCTACGTTGGTTTCCTTTGCCATTGCAGACAATGACGCAAGTAATGTAATTAGTCCTGAGTTTAAGTCCACAGGAAGCTCTGTATACGCATTCGAAGTTCCGTCGGTCTATGATTACGAAGCACTCAAAAAGACATGGGAAACAATTTACCAGCTCATTACGGACAAGAAGATAGTATCCGCATGGTCTGTAGGTTCAGCAGGTATAGCAGAGGGCCTTGCCAAGATGGCATTTGGAAACAGCATAGGGTTTAAATCTGTTGCCGGAGTAGAGCCGGGATATTTCTTTGGTAATATGAACCCCGTTATAATTGTTGAGAGCACAGGAAAACTTGATGGAGCAACCTTTATCGGAAGAACAACCGCAGAACAAGTCATAGAACTTGCAGGTGAAAAGGTTGACTTAAGTGAGCTGCTAAAAGCGTGGGAGGCACCTCTTGAAAAGGTGTTCAGAACAAAAACAGCCACAGAAGGTGTCACAGAGCGCGTGTGCAGTTACTCTAAGAGTACACTTATCAGTGTTAATAAGTTTGCCAAGCCCCGGGCCGTTATACCCGTATTCCCCGGAACAAACTGTGAGTATGACACCGCACGTGCTATTGAAAAGGTCGGAGGATCAGCTGATATATTCGTTATAAAGAACCTAACACCGGCAGGCCTTGAGGAGTCGGTTCTTGCGTTTGAAAAACTTGTATCCGACGCCCAGATGATTGTTTTACCCGGAGGATTCTCCGGAGGAGACGAACCTGATGGCTGTGCTAAGTTTATAACATCCTTCTTCAGAAACCCCATGTTGACGGAAGCAGTTCACAAACTGCTCTACAAAAACGATGGTCTAATTCTGGGTATATGCAACGGATTCCAGGCACTCGTCAAGTTGGGGCTCCTCCCATTTGGTGAAATACGCCCTATGGACTCTGAGAGCCCCACCCTCACTCAAAATGTTATTGGACGCCACCAGTCCAAATATGTCCTCACTAGGACGGCTACAGTGGCCTCACCGTGGCTCAACCTCTGTTCTGTTGGAGATATACACGGCGTACCGATATCCCACGGTGAGGGAAGGTTTGCAGCCCCCCAGTCCGTCATAGAAAAAATGGCGAGCTCAGGGAACATTGCGTTTCAGTATGTGGACCACAGCGGCTATCCATCTATGGACATAGATTACAACCCCAACGGCTCCGCATATGCCATTGAAGGCATTATCAGCTCGGACGGACGCATCCTAGGTAAGATGGGTCACACAGAGCGCAGTGGTAGTTTTGTTGCAAAAAATATCCCCTTCCCTATGGGTCAGCCCATATTTGAAAGCGGCGTAAATTACTATAAGTAAATAAGTAGAGGCTGCCTCACTATAAACTTAAAGTTTAAGGTGAGGCAGCCTTATTTTATTTTTAAATTTTGAAAAGTAGGTCTCCGTAGGTGGGCATTGGCCAATATGATGAGTCTGTGATTGATTCAAGGTGGTCTGCAGCTTTGCGGAGGTCATTCATTATGGGGAGGATTGTTCCGTGCCAGCAGAGGGATTCATCAAGTGTACACTTGTCTTTGAGAGTGGAGATTTCATTGGAGAGTCTGTCACAGTGCGCGAGTATTTGTGAGCCTGTTTGCGATAGGTCTCCTGCAATTCTCTGCTCAAGAGTTCCGTCTATATTAAGTGAGGTCTTCTTTTCCAGAACTGATAGGACCTTGTCTGAATAGGTTATAGCTGCGGGGAGGATCTGCCTGCGGGTCATTTCAAGCATTGTTTCAGCCTCAACTGTTGCGGTTTTTATGTAGTTTTCCAGGTATATCTCACAGCGAGATTTGAGCTCATTTTCATCAAGGACATTGTGTTTAGAGAACAGATCAACGCTTTTTTCATCCATGTAGTGTGGAATTGCTTCTACGGCGGACTTTAGAACAGGAAGGCCTCTTGATGTGGCTTCCGTGATCCAGTCTGAGCTATAGTTGTTTCCGTTGAAAATTATACGTTCGTGGTTTATTGCGGTGTCACGCAGGAGCTCATCTATGGCGGTGTCCATATCCTCAGCGCCCTCAAGTGCATCTGCAAAGCTGCGCAGAGATTCCGCCACAGCGGTGTTTATTATGACGTTGGGGTCAGCCATGGAGAGGGAGGAGCCGGGCATACGGAACTCAAACCTATTACCTGTGAATGCAAAGGGGGATGTACGGTTTCTGTCTGTATTATCCGTCTTTAGGCGGGGTATTGACGCAACGCCAATCTCAACCCATGCGGATGTAACCATTTCTGATGTG
>CAZIVK010000036.1:0-9655 GCA_964542515.1 uncultured Oscillospiraceae bacterium
ATTAATTCAAGTTAACATATGTTCCAACAGTTTGTCAAGAAAATGTTGACATTTACTTGACAAGATGACATATTATGAGTTATTATCTGTATTAACTAATTAGCAGACTAGAACGCTAAAGCTAACAGGAGGATTATATAATGAAAAAAGTTGGAAAGTATTTGGCAATTATACTCTCCCTTGCATTGATTGTATCAGTTTTTGCAGGATGTGACACCACAACACCTGCACCAACAACTACACCAAGTGCTACACCAAGTGATGCGCCGGATACCCCGGATGACACCCGTGAAACCAGTGACACATTCGTTTTTGTGGGTGACCAGCCAAATACCCTTAATATGATACAGTCTGTATCAAACATGGACAGCCAGATATTTTATCTCACGTCGGCTATGATGTTCCGCCCATATGATGGAATCTGGTACCCTGAAGTATGTGAGACCATGGATGTAAGCAGTGACGGTCTTGTGTATAGATATCACCTGCGTGAGGCTTCGTTCTTGGATGGCACACCAATAACAGCTGATGATTTTGTGTACTATCTCATTTCAATTCTTGACCCTGCAAACGGTTCTGCGGCTGCTGCTAGCATAGTTTCATACGGCATACTGAATTCCGGAGAGTTTAATGCCGGAGAGGTTACAGCTGAAGAGGTCGGTATTAAAGCTGTGGATGAAAAGACCGTTGAAATCACAATGACGGCACCAAATGCGCTATTTGACGGTATGTTTACATGGTATCCTCTGAATGAGGAGTTTGTAAAGTCTAAAGGTGAGGCTCTTGGTGGAACACCTGCTGACCTTATGTACAGCGGACCATATTCTCTCACAGAGTGGACATATGACAGCTACATGCTCTTCAAAAAGAATGATAGCTATATAGACAGCGCAACTAGTTTCCCAACTCCAAATATCAAGATGGTAGTATCTTATGATAATAACACCCGCGTGGCAATGTTTGAAAGCGGTGAGGTTGACGCATTAATGACCGTTGGGTATGAAATAGCAGACATTCTTTCCGACTACCTTGTGGATAACATAGGATCTGCCATGCAAGGCATCCAGTTTAACAAGTATGGTAAAGGTGGAGCTGAAGCTAATGCAGCCCTCTTATCCAACCAGAACTTCAGGCTTGCAATGAGCTATGCGCTCAACCGTGACGCAATAGTTGCTGCTGTTGCACCTGCTGCAAAGCCACTCGTACGGTTTACAAATGCCCTCTCATATGGCAACACTGACGACACACGCTTTGTAGAAGACTATCCCATGAACACCCCTCCCTCTGCAGGAGATGCCACCAAGGCAAAGGATTACTTGCAGAAGGCTATGGATGAACTTGGCTATTCATCAGTATCAGAGCTGCCTACTTTGGAGTACTTGACTTTTGAGTTTGACGCATTCAGAGTTTCAGCTGAAACTGTTATAGACCAGTGGAAGCAGGTACTTGGTTTAGATAATATTACTATCACACTTCTGCCGGTTCCTCAGGCCATAGGAGCCATGATGGGTTATGATTATGACATCTACTACACAGCTCTGAGCACAGAAATGAATCCTATCTCATTTATGACCTATTGGACTACAAGAGGCTCCGTAAATGATGTTACCGGCTCCGGAAGACCTCTCTTCTCTGATGAAAAATACGACAGCCTAGTAGCAGGCGCAATAGTTGAAACGGACCGAGTAAAGCGTATGGAAATGTTGGCTGAAGCGGAACAAATCTTACTGGATGCTGCAGTTATAATTCCATTCCGAGATGATAGTGGGTATTCCGCAGCGCAGGACTACGTTGAAGGTTTTGTTGTTAACACCTTTGACCAAGCATATGAATTCAACAACGTTGTAGTGTACAAATAATTCAGGTTACCGAGCGGCGTATGGCGGCTGCCTTTACAGAGTCAGCACCTGCGCCGCTCTTCCACGATAGGGGGCATTTCATTGGGCAAGTATATTGCAAAAAGGCTGATTATCTCGATACTTACCGTTTGGCTTATTGCGACGGTCTGCTTTTTTCTGTTGCGCATGTTACCGGGAAATCCGTTTCTCACATCTACCATAATGACACAGGAGACTATGGAAAGGATGATGCACTACTATGGCTTAGATGAGCCACTGTGGAAGCAGTACATAGTGTATCTTGGGAACCTTCTTCAAGGGGACTTGGGATATTCTTTAAAGTTCCCGGGGCGCTCAGTCAACTACGTCATTGAGACGACATTTCCTGTTTCGGCACAGCTTGGAATACAAGCTCTCTGCTTTGGTGTTCCTATGGGATTACTCCTTGGTATCCTCTCGTCCCGAAGAAGGGGGACGGCCTTGGATTTGACGTGTAATGGCTTTTCAATACTCGGGACTGCGGTTCCAAGTTTCATATTTGCTGCATTGTTGCAGTACATATTGGCTGTTAAGCTTAAGTTATTCCCCACGTCCCAGTGGAATAGTTTCCGTCATACAATTCTCCCGACGCTTACTCTGAGCATTGTCACTATTGCAGGGTATACACGCAGCATGAGGACGCTTATGCTTGAGGTGGACAAGCAGGATTTCCTAAAGACGGCAAAAGCTAAGGGGCTCAGCGAGTCACGGATAGTAATATTCCACCAGATTAGAAATGCTATAATACCTATGATAACGGGGCTCGGTACTGAGATCGCAGGACTTCTGATGGGCTCTTACATAGTTGAAAAGATTTTTTCTATACCGGGCATGGGGGCATATTTTGTTACTGCAATAAATGGGCTTGACTACACTATGGCTATGGGTCTGGTTGTGTTTCAGGCTGTAATAGTTGTTTTTGCAAACTTTGCGGTGGATCTGTTGTATGGAATTGTGGACCCACGCATCCGCGTGGCGTGAGGTGAATAATATGAATGAACTTATATACCATCCTGAACTGACGCCTGATGACTTTAAGCTCGTAGATCGGTCGGAGCGCAATGTGGATGAAATTGTGCGTCCAAGCACCAGGTATTGGCCAGATGTTTGGCGCAGGCTGAGACAGAATAAAACCGCTATCTTATGCATGTCAGTGATAGTTGTGCTTACACTGCTCGCAATTTTTGCACCTATTCTCTCTCCCTATAATTACGACACTACGTCACTTACTGAAATAAACCAAGAGCCTTCCAAAGTTCATTGGTTTGGAACTGATACCGCAGGAAGAGATATGTGGACTCGTATTTGGGTTGGAACCCGTGTATCGCTTGCTATCGGCCTTATTGGTGCTATATTCCCCTTTGTCTTTGGAATGTTCGTGGGGGCTATTGCAGGCTGGTTTGGCGGTTGGGTTGATATGGTCATAATGCGTATCATTGACGTAGGGCTGTGTATACCGCAAATGATATACGTCATCCTCATACTCATGTACTTTGGCGGGGGCGCGTTTTCCATTGTCCTTGCAATGGGAGTAATCGGTTGGATGAGTTCTGCCCGCGGCTTCAGAGGAAGGATACTTCAGTTTAAAAATAGGGAGTTTACCCTTGCCGCACAGACTCTTGGTGCAGGCACATTCCGTGTGATATACCGCCACATCCTGCCAAACATTATGGGAAATATGGCAGTCAATGTAACAACGTTTATTCCCTCTGTAATATTTATGGAGGCAGGTCTCAGTTTTATAGGTCTCGGTATCGCACCTCCTATGACAAGTCTCGGACAGCTTGCGGCGGACGGAGCATCCATATTTAGGTTCCAGTTCTATCAGTTTATTATTCCATCTTTGGTTATCAGTATAATTATTTTTTCATTCTTTATGTTTGGCAACTGTCTGCGGGATGCGCTGGATCCACAGCTTAGAGACACAATGAACGCAAAAACTCTTCGAAAGAAGGTGGTCTGATGGAGCACCTTTTAGACGTTAAAGATTTAAAGGTATCATTTGACACATACACAGGAGAAGTTCAAGCTGTGCGTGGTGTGGACTTCTATGTGGATCGGGGGGAGACCCTGGCCATTGTTGGAGAGTCTGGTTGCGGTAAGAGCGTAACCGTTAACACGGTTATGAAGCTCAATCCCTCACCACCTAGCAGGATAAAGGGTGGATCAGTGCTCTACATGGGCGAGGAACTCATAGACAAGACCGATAAAGAGATGGAGAAGTACAGAGGCAGGGAATTCTCCATGGTATTTCAGGACTCAATGACAAGCTTAAACCCCACAATGAAGGTGGGCAAACAGCTGTGGGAAGCTATTCGCCGCCATGAGAACATCCCTTTTCAGGAAGGGAAGAGAAGGGTCATAGAGGCCTTTGGTAAGGTGGGACTTTCAAACCCTGAAAAGACATTTTCCCGCTTTCCACATACACTGTCCGGCGGACAGCGCCAACGAGTAATGATTGCTATGGCTGTTGTATGCAATCCAAGTGTGCTGTTTGCGGATGAGCCCACAACCGCTCTGGACGTAACTACTCAAGCTCAGATACTTAACCTCTTGAAGGAGCTCCAGGGTGCAAACAATACTGGTATCCTACTCATAACACATAACCTTGCAGTTGTGGCAAGGATGGCTCACAGGGTTGCAGTTATGTATGCCGGTAAGATTGTTGAGAGCGGCACAGTTGATGACATCTTTTACCGCTCAAAGCACCCCTACACTTGGGGATTGATTGAATCCATGCCGGACCTGATACAGGATACGGGTCGGAAGCTTATGAGCATCTCCGGAAGCCCGCCTGATCTCTTTTCACCGCCTGCAGGTTGTGCATTTGCGCCCCGTTGCCCAAACTGTATGAGGGTTTGTCAGAAAATTGAACCTGAACAGACTGAGGTTGCAACCGGCCACACCGCATCCTGCTGGCTGTTGGACAAGAGGGCCGGTAGACATGACAGAGGTGAAAGCAATGCCTAATAAGAACGTAATTGAAGTAAAAAACCTAAAGAAGTACTTTACAGTTGGAAAGAAGCAGATACTTAAAGCCGTTGATGATGTTTCATTTTCTATAGAAAAAGGGAAAACACTAGGTCTTGTGGGTGAGTCGGGCTGCGGAAAGACAACTGTCGGTAGGACATTGGTCCGCTTATATGAACCCAATTCCGGGAAGATAATTTTTGACGGTCAGGATGTTACCAATGTTACGAAGCAAAAGCGTAAAGAGTTGGCACGTCGCATGCAGATGATATATCAGGATCCATATGCATCACTCAATCCGTTTTTTACGGTTGGTGAAATTGTATCCGAAGGACTGAATATTCACGGCATAGGTGCAGATGCAAAGGAGCGCCAGGAGCGTACATATGAGCTTTTAAATATGGTAGGGCTTCACCGTGAGCATGCCAACCGCTTTCCCCACGAGTTTTCTGGGGGACAGAGGCAGAGGGTAGGTATTGCCAGGGCACTGGCGGTGAACCCGGAATTCATAGTGTGTGATGAAGCAATCTCGGCACTCGACGTGTCTATCCAGGCTCAGATTGTTAATCTGTTGGCAGATTTCCGGGATGATATGGGACTTACCTACCTGTTTATAGCCCATGACCTCTCAATGGTTCGCTATATCTCTGAGCATGTTGCAGTTATGTATCTGGGCACTATTGTTGAGAGTGGGGATGTAAAAGAGGTCTATGATCACCCAATCCACCCCTATACAAGGGGCTTGCTCAAGTCGGTACCGGTAGCAGATCCAATCTATGAAAGGACCCACACACCGGTGTTGATGGAGGGGGAAATTGGCAGCCCAATAAACCCAAAGCCGGGATGTCGCTTCTATGGAAGATGTAGCAACGCCACCGATATTTGCAACGAAGTGACGCCGGAACTTACAGACAGAGGAAGGGGCCACATGGCGGCCTGCCATAACATATAAAGAAAACCGGAGGATACCATGAAGTTTGATTTCGACACACCGGTGGATCGGAGTGGAACGGGTAACTTAAAGCCCTTTCTAACTCCTGAAACCGTTAAAAATAGAGGACTACTTGGCTACTGTGGGGCCGAATTTGATTTCAAAACAGCACCCCTGGTTTGTGACGCCATAAGACGTGTAGCAGAACGGGGCCTGTTGGGTTACACTCTGCAGACCAAAGAATACATAGAACGTGTACAGTGGTGGATGGAACAAACCAGAGGATATTCTGTAAGCCCCGAGTGGGTTGTACCAACACAAGGTACCATTTTCTCATTAGCTACTACTATTAGGCTTTGCACTGACCCCGGTGATAGCATAATGACGCTTTCACCTACGTATAACCGCTATGCACAAGCTGCGCGTAGGTTAGGCAGGAAGACGGTTGTTTCCAAACTTAAACATGACAATGAGCGTTATTACATAGACTGGGACAGCATTGAAGAAATGATGGTAAGACCTGATGTTAAAGTATTTGTCCTTTCTAACCCCAACAACCCAACAGGCACAGTGTGGCTTTCTGATGAGCTCAAACGTATAGCTGATATAGCAGCAGTCAACGGAGTAACTGTCTTTAGCGATGAGATATTTGCAGACGTCCGCTTTTGCGGCAATGAAGTTACGCCGTATACTATGATTGCCGGACCGGACGCTGATGCCATAACAAGCACTTCATTAGGTAAGGCGTTCAGCCTTACAGGAGTAAACCACGCTAACATGATTATTGAGAACCCTAGGTTGCGTGAACGGTTTATAGAACAGCGTAATGCCGACCATTACGGAAGTATAGACCCCGTTTTGTATGAAATTCTCCTTTCTGTTTACACACCAGAAGGCAAGGAGTGGATTGACAGTCTCACCGAGTACGTAAGGGGTATATACAGATATGTAAAGGATTTTCTTGAAATGAACTTGGACGGTGTAAAGGTCTTCCGCCTTGATGCCGGATTCACAATGTGGCTTGATTTCGCTAATTTTGGACTGTCTGCTCTGGAGCTTCAAAAGTTCCTTGAGGAGGAGGCATTCTTTGCAGGTGATATGGGCCCAGAGTTTGGCGGTGATAGCAGTATGATGCGCATAAATATTGCAACCCCAAAAGTACCCCTGACACAAGTACTCAACTTATTATTAGAGGCTGCAGAAAACAGAGGAATAACAAAAAGGAGTTGAATGTATTGTCCCAATCATTAACACTTCAGATTAGACCACATTGGCATGGAGATAGTATTGACTATATAGATGTAGACGCTCAGATAAGCGGATACCAACAGGATGAAGAAAAGGCTCTGGCGGTATACTACCGGAGTGTGGTAGGAATTCCTTTTGCCGCATTTGACAACCTTAAGTTTGAGGATGCCAAAGGTGAGTTAGCTGTGGAGCAACGGACAGAGGATTTGAATGTCAGCTTCTGCGATATCCAAGGTTTTGTACCTTCCAGAGAGGTTGAGGGTCCCGTGTCCTGGTCCTACAAAGCATACCCCCGCGTATTACCTGAGGAGTACAGGAGCAGCCCTTACTTTGACTTCCGCGCTGAAAAGGGTGGGCTTAACACGGCCGGCGTAAC
This sequence comes from uncultured Oscillospiraceae bacterium, assembly GCA_964542515.1. Classification (GTDB taxonomy): domain Bacteria; phylum Bacillota; class Clostridia; order Oscillospirales; family JAAYOS01; genus CAZIVK01. The sequence continues at coordinate 7,403 of CAZIVK010000036.1, forward strand.
CTTTTTCATCTTGCCCTACTCAGGTGAATATGACACAAGAATTTTATGGGATCTCTCCCAAATGCCTGAAGGCTCACAAGGTATTTCAAGCTACGCCAAGGGAGATATAAGCGCACTGTTGGCTGTGGAAAAGATACGCTTTTCATTTTATGCGGTGGGACTTATAAAATCTGTTGAAGACGGACATTTCGGCATTTACTGGTTTGATGAGGTTCCCTTTGATATAGATAAAGCTGCTACCGATTTAAAGAGCCTATTTGTGTACATGTCCAACTTTTTTGAAGACGAAGATACTTCCTATAAAATATTCCCACGGCGCGATCCCTTTGAGCAGAGTGGTGGAGGTACCGCACTCTCCAGATCATTCATGTTTGGATACAGTTCCATCAACTATCCCACAATAGACGATCTTTTCAATATGTTGGCCCACGAAATGGTGCATAACTGGCCACATATGGATGACGAACCGGCAGGTATTGGAACTTGGTATTCGGAAGGAATGGCTGAGTACTACAGTGTGGTGTTGCCTTACAGAGCTGGAATAACAAGTCTTGAAAACATGAAGAAGCAGATTGAAACCAGAGCGATAAAGTATTACGGATGCCCTCTACGGGGCCTCAGCAATATGGATCTGGCAAAGATATATTGGACCGACCGCAGAGCTCAACCCGTACCCTACGGCAGGGGTTTTTTCTACATAGCAAACACAGACGCAGCTATCAGGAGGAAAACTGACGGTAAATACTCGGTAGACGATATAGTTCTGGGGTTCCTTAGACGCCAGAGGTCTGAAACTGGATGGAAACCCATGCCTAAGGACTGGGTAAAGGAAGTATCCACCTATTTAGGTGAGGATGTACAAAGGGAGTTTGACTCGATGGTTGCGGGTGATCTGGTTATTCCCAGTGAGGAGGCTTTCCAAGGTCTGTTCAAAGTTGAGACATACAGCAAACCTCTGGAGGAGGGTGGACCCGAGCTTCCGGTGTTTCGTTGGAGTGTAAAAGTTAAAGAGCTTCCGCTTCCTTAATGTAGTTATAAATGGTGAAACGCGATACTCCCAGTTTTTCTGAGATAAACGGGACAGACTTCTGTACATCAAAGACATGTTCATCTTTCAAAAGAAAAATAAGAGCTAGCCTGTCCCTCTTTTTCATATCTTCTGGGTTTTTACCGATGAGCTTGATACACTTATTAAATATGTCTTCAAGCCTCTGCTGGCGGGCGCCGGATATGGCGGAGTCTAAATGTACTTCTGCACTAATAAGGTCATTTATGGCACTTGCTGAATTTGCGATGTCGGTAAAGTCAAAGTTGATGCCCAGTGCGTAGAAGTAGTCACTTCCGCGGACGTGAAAGGTGGTGCTTTTCATCTTTTGCTCCCCACGGATTACGAGATTATTTATATACTTCTCATCAAGAAGTGTTAAATCTGCAATTCCGGAACTGTTACCAAAAATGTCTTTGATTGAACCCACATTACGACCGCTCACATGCCCGTTGTATATGGCGAGAATTGGGTGTGACTTCTGACTTATGTCCTGGATTAGCGTCTCACAGTTTTTTCCGAACATCCTTGAGATACCTTCAGCAAAGGTACATAAAAGTTCAAGCATCTCATCTCTATCCTTTTCCATACATCCTCCCAGATTTCCATTTATTTCCTACAAGTATATATTAAATGTGACAATATGTCTACAAGGCCTGTGGAAATATGCTATAATGACTTTATTAAATAGTATGGGGGTAAACATAAATGTTAAAAACAGAAACATGGCGTGCAGTAGATATCACAATTAATAATGAACACAATTATTCAAACCCATTCCTTGATGTTGACGTAACAGGTGAGTTTAAAGGACCAAACGGAGATGTCATCAATCTCTACGGTTTTTGGAACGGTGGAGATAGTTGGATAATCCGCTTTGCACCTACCTGTGTAGGTACATGGACATATACAACCTCATCTAGTGATGGTTCACAAGCGTTTGAAACTACAGGTGAAGTTGAATGTACCCCATATACTGGTGAACATGATATATACAAACATGGCTTCCTAAAAGTTGGCCCTCAAGGAAGGTACCTAGCATACCGTGACAACACACCATTCTTCTGGCTGGGTGACACACACTGGACCTTTATAACTGAGGAGCGTCTTGATGAGTCCAACTGTCCGTTATATGAAAGCCAATTCAAAGCATGCGTGGATAAGCGCGTAGAGCAAAAGTTTACCGTGTATCAAAGCAACTTCCGTGA
>CAZIVK010000037.1:0-9569 GCA_964542515.1 uncultured Oscillospiraceae bacterium
GGTGTTTTGTGCATTTGAGCTCAAGTCCCGCGTCATATTGTAGCCGGCAAATATAAGTAGGGTCACAAGTAGCAATAGCCACACGACCCTATTTTTTGTGGAGGAGAACTGCTTTTTGAACTCAAAGCGGAGAAGCTTTATCATTCGTTATCCTCCCGAAATATCTCGTTGTAAATCAGTTCCAAATCATCCCGCTGCTTTTCAACGTCATATACAGATATCTCATTTTTTGCGAGCTCTCTGAGTACCGCAGCAAGTGCCCCGTCCTTAAGATTAAGCATAAGCTTATTTTTGCTAGGTGCTGTGGATGACATAACGCCTTCTACCCCAGTAAGCACCCCTGCTGCTGCAGTTGGACTATGCACTGTGAGAATATACATGGCTTCGAATGAAGGGACGGTTTTATCAAGTAGGACACCGTCCTTGATATAAAGGACCCGGTCTGCAATCTTTTCCACCTCACCAAGCATGTGTGAAGAGAACAGTATAGACACGCCGTTAACACGGGCCAGACGAACAAGAATTTCCCTCAGTTCCATAGTTCCGGTGGGGTCAAGTCCGTTGGTGGGCTCGTCCAGAATAAGTAGTTTTGGAGCGGTTATAAGGCACATGCCGAGTGCTAGACGCTGTTTCATTCCTAAGGAGTATTTCCGTACCTGGCGGTCGATTCTGGAACCGAGGCCGGTTATCTCCAAGGTCTCATCAAACTTCTCCTTGCCAATACCGCGTAGATTTGCAATAAAGGCGAGGTTGTCCCTACCGGTAAGGTTGGTGTAGAGCCCCGGATTTTCAATAATGCCTGCCAGGCTGTTCAATGCGAGCTCCCTATTCTTTTTTAGATCATACCCGCAGACACTTATTGTTCCTGTGTCAGGGCGTATTAGGTCAGTGATGAGCTTGAGAGTGGTTGTTTTTCCTGCACCGTTTGGCCCGACAAATCCTACGATTTCGCCGTTTCCCACAGAAAAAGTTATATTTCTAATTACATCCACCTTGCCAAAGCTCTTGGAGAGATTCTTTACCTCTAGAACATTCATGTTTACACCTCAGAATATCATGTGATTTTTACTTTGCATATTATATCACATAGTTGATTCTTTAGTAACCTTCTCTTTACACAGAATATTAACAGCATCGATATAGCCGTCAAAGCCCTTCCCGCATATGGTTTTTATACAGGCAGCAGAGATGTAGGATTTTTTCCGGAAGTCCTCACGGGATTCTATATCAGATAGGTGTACTTCAACTGTTGGGAGTGCCACAGCTTTTAGTGCGTCCAGTATGGCAATACTTGTATGGGTGTATGCCGCTGGATTGATAATAATTGCGTTAGCAGATGAATAGGACTCCTGAATTTTGTCAACCAGTGCACCTTCGTGGTTTGACTGAAAGATATCCACGGCGATATTTTTACTGGCGCAATAATCCTCTATCAGCTGTACAAGGTCTGTATATGTTTGCCTCCCGTATATGTTGGGCTCACGGATTCCAAGCATATTGAGGTTCGGTCCGTTAATAACAAGAAGTCGCATCAAAAGCCTCCATAATTCTGTTTGCAGCGTTCTTAATGGTTAGATTGTTCTCGGTTTCAATATCACTGTATTTTTGGTATAGGGGGAGCCTGTCACTGAGGAGTTGGGGGAGGTTGGCACGCTCAGTAGATAAAGGGCGCCCCTCTGTTGCAAGTTTTGAGGTATCACGAGCCAGATGCACTACAAAAGCATTTTGCTTCAAGTTAAGATAATTTTCGTGTGACAGGATTGATCCTCCACCTGTAGCTATGACGTTACCGGTCGTTTTCCCTATTTCATTGATTACGCTGGATTCAAGTCTTCTAAACTCAGTCTCACCTGACTGGGAGAAGATTTCACGGATATTCCTGCCATCTCGAGAAACTATCATGGAATCTGTGTCAACAAAGGGACGGTTCATTTTCTTAGCTATTGCAGAGCCTATTGAGGTCTTTCCGCTACCGGGCATTCCAATAAGGACTATGTTGCAGAGCCTTTTTTCGAGGGTATCTACGATGTGGTCTACTTTACTGTCAGGGATGGTTTTGGACGTGAAGAGCTCAGATGCAAGCTTTGCCTGTGCAACAAGCATGGGCAGGCCGTTTGTGCATGGAATGCCAAGAGCACGGGCACTAAGTAATAGCCGTGTGAAGAGAGGGTTGTAGACGGCATCAATAACTCCGGAGCAGTTTGAAAAAGCCCCCAGATCTATAGGTGTATCACTGTTATTTGGAAACATGCCCACAGGCGTGGTGTTAACTATGATATCTGTGTTACTGTGAATGGATACATTTTTATAGTTTACGGGTCCTGTGCGTGAGACTATAACAATTTCCCGTGCGCCGTGATCCTTGGCATAGGCTGATGCAGTAAGACTTGTTCCGCCACTGCCAAGAATAAGTACCTTTTTTCCATCAAAGGATATGCCGGCGCGGTCAGCCATGTACCCAAATCCGTAGTAGTCTGTGTTACTGCCCTTAAGTGAGCCGTCTTGACCTACCACTATTGTGTTGACGCTCTCAACTCTGCGTGCAGCGCTATCGAGCGTGGTGCAGTAGGGTATAACTGTCTTTTTATAAGGGATTGTTACATTTATACCTGCAAAGTTTCTCCCGGTTAAGAAGCTCTCTATGTCACCCGGTTCCATGTTAAAAAGCTGATAGCTGTAGTCACCCAAAAGGTTGTGGACAGGGACGGAATAGCTGTGCGCCAGCGTGCGTCCCAGGAGCCCATAACCCTTACTATTAGTTTCAGACATAGGTCAGGACTCCGGATAGTTGCCGAGGAAAACGAACCTGTCAGGGTCAGAACTCAAATCACCCAGCAGTGTCAGGAGATTTGGTGTAAATACCGATGCGTCCAGATCCAGATAGAACATGAACTCAAAGTCCCTCCCAGGGATTGGGCGGCTCTCAAGTTTTGTGAGGTTGATTCCCAGGGCTGAAAATTTTGCAATAATTTCGTAGAGAGATCCGGGTTTGTGGGGGATCGACAACATCAAGCTCATCTTATTAGCACCCGGGTATATTTCAAACTCCTTGGAGATGCATATGAAGCGTGTGAAGTTGCTTGCGCTATTCTGGACAGTGTCAGATAGAATGGACAGACCATAGAGATGTGCGCAACTCTCAGAGGAGATGGCAGCGATGTCTCTGCGGGAGGACTCCGAGACTCTCTGGGCTGCAATAGCGGTGTTCTCACAGACAGTAACCTTTACATCGGGTATGGTTTTTAAGAACTCACTGCACTGGCCTAGTGCCTGCTCGTGAGAAAAGATCTCCCTGACATCTGAGAGCCTAGTTCCTTGACTTGTCAGAAGCATATGGTTTATCTGAAGTTTTACACTATTTACAATGTAGAAATTATACTTTTTCATCAGGTCGTAGACTTCAATGACAGAGCCATAGGAGCTGTTTTCTATAGGCAGAATACCATAGCGGCAGAGTCCGTTTTCAACCGCTTGGAAAACTCCCTCAAATCTCTTGAAGTAGACAATACTGGGAATGCTGAACAGCTTATCACAGGCGAGCTGGGAGTACGCGCCCTCAATACCTTGGCATGCAACAACGGCCTTTGAGGGGAAAAGAGGAGGGGTGGTACTTTTGGCGTGGTCGATTCTGTCCGATATTACACTTTTGCCGTTGAGGAGCCTCTGTTGATGGGAGCGGCTCAGGTCAAAGAGCATGGAGTAGAGAATTTTTACGTATCCCTGGTAATCATCTCGGGTCAGCTCGGTCACCCTACTTACTATTTCACGTTCACGGGTTTTGTTCAGGACCGGAGAATTTGATATAGCCTTAAGCCTTGCGACCTCCTCCGATGCGTCCATACGCTCCGTAAATAGTTTTACAATTTGGGTATCGATATCGTCAATCTTGTTTCTTATATCCTGTAAGCTCATATCATCACTCCTTAATTATTTTGTAGCAGGTCCAACAGAGTTATTGCAATAGCTGACTCCACTCCTGTTACAGCGCGGACTACTATGCAAGGGTCATGGCGGCCCTGAATGGTTAGGCGGACATTTTCCTTTTTGGAGAGGCTGACAGAGTCCTGGGTAATCCCGATGGATGAGGTGGGCTTAAATGCAACCCTTAAAATGATTGGCATACCAGTGGAAATTCCACCAAGGATACCGCCGTGATTGTTGGATTTTGTGCGGACAATATCACCGTCATAATAAAAGGGGTCATTGTGTTGAGAGCCTCTCATCTGCGTTGCCGCAAAGCCGGCACCAAATTCCACACCACGTACTGCAGGGATACCAAAGATAGCAGAAGCGAGCCTGTTTTCAATACCGCCAAACATGGGTGAGCCGAGTCCTCCGGGTAGTCCTATAGCTATGCCTTCAATTACTCCGCCAATGGAGTCCTCCTCAGCTGCAGCCGCCTCAATTTCATGGATCATCTGTGTACCCGAGGCGTCATCAAAGACAGGGAAATCCTTAAGTGCCAAAGCGGAGAGCTGATCAGGTGTTACGTTCACTGCGTCCACAGGGGTGTCACTTGCAGATCCTACTGACAGTATATGTGAGCCAACATGTATTCCACGCCGTGCCAGTATCTGCATACAGACGGCTCCTGCAAAGGTGAGAGGAGCGGTAAGTCTCCCTGAAAAATGACCGCCGCCACTGAAGTCATTAAAGCCCTGGTACTTTAAAAAAGCGGGGTAGTCTGAGTGGGAGGGGCGTGGAATGTCCATGTGCTGGGCGTAGTCTGAGGAGCGCGTGTCCTCATTCAATACAACTGCGCAGAGTGGTGCTCCACATGTGTGGTCATCAACAAGTCCGGAGAGAACGGTTGGAATATCAGGTTCCCTGCGTTTGGTGGTGTAGCTATGCTTACCTGGTGCGCGTCTACTCATGTAGCGTATTACCGAGTCCATGTCTATTTTTTCTCCTGCGGGGAGGCCATCCATTACAACCCCTATCCCCTTGGAGTGTGACTGACCAAAGATTGAGACCTTGATATTGTTACCTATTATTGATGACATCGTATTTACCTCCCAATAGATTAAAGTCCTCAAAAAAGAGCGGATAGGATTTCCGTACTGCGTCGGCCCCCTCAAGTATTATATCACCTGCGCAGACTGTGGATGCTATAGCCATTGACATAGCTATTCTGTGGTCTGAGTAGCTGGACACTCTGCCACCTGTTAGCTTAGGAACACCTGTAATCTCTAGGCCGTCACTAAGCGTTTTGACGTCCCCACCTATGCGGTTGAGACAATCTGATATGGAGTGGAGCCTGTCGCTCTCTTTAATTCTAAGCCTGCCTGCGTTGTATATGACGGTTTTGCCCGGTGTCACCGACGCCACAACTGACAGGATGGGGACAAGGTCGGGTATGCCCGAGGCGTCAATTTCACATAATTGGAGTTCCAGAATATTCTGGATGGCCTTGTCGCCCTGGGTGCTTGATGCGTCCAAGCCTGTACAGTTAATACTGTTCCCCAAAGTGTTTGCACAGAGCCAGAATGCGGCATTGGACCAGTCGCCCTCTACGCTATAATTCCCAGGTGAAATATACTGATGTCCACTTTGCACTGAGTAGCCTGTAGGGGTATCTATTACGTTTATACCAAAGGATTTGAGTACATGGATAGTCATGTTAATATAACTCTTGGACTCTGCGGGTGAGGTAAGAACTATGTCACCACCGCCTATTAGCGGAAGGGCAAGGAGCAGTCCGGATATAAATTGGGAGCTGATGTTGCCGGGTATTTCAAATGTACCGCCTTTCATTCTTCCTAATACATCCAGAGGCAGCTTACTAGAGCTGAAGGTGCACCCGTTTTTTTCCATTTCACCTATCAGGGGCAGGAGAGGGCGCTCGGGCAACCGTCCACGCCCTATAAAGGATGACATGGGGTACAGCGATGCCGCCACAGGAAGAAGGAAGCGCAATGTAGACCCGCTTTCATAGCAGTCCAACACCGGAGATATCAGAAAAGTGGGGTTAATAGGGGAGACGTGAAATATACTTTTGTCCGCCTCCGATATATGGGCTCCAAGTGCCCTTAAACAGTTCATTGTAACATTTATGTCATCAGATAAAATATCCATCCCGGATATACCTATGCTTGTCTGGTTGTCCGAGAGCGCTGCGCATATAAGGGCGCGGTGGGCCATAGATTTTGAGGGTATTGCCGCAACGGTCCCCCTAAGCTTTGAGGGGTGCAACACTATATCCATGTCAATCATCGCCTTTCAGTCCCAGAGTAATAAATGTGCGCATCCATTCAATTTCTATGTTGTGGAGAAAGGCATGGCCAATTCTTTCCACTAGCACTACTGTTATCATGTCACCACGCCGCTTTTTGTCACCGGTCAGCGCATTATATATATCATTGGCATCATAACTGCAGGAAGTTGGTAGGCCATACTGAGCTAACCCCTCACATAGGGTAGATGTGGTACCGGGTTCAGTTAAACCAAGAGCCTCCGATGCCCGTGTAATAACAACCATACCTATACCAACAGCCATGCCGTGAGATATGTTATAGCCGCTGAGCTTCTCTATGGCGTGGCCGATAGTGTGCCCAAAGTTTAGTATTTGGCGTATTCCGTTGTCCTTTTCATCTTGTGAAACGATACAGCCCTTAATTTTGACGCACTCGGCTGTTATGTTTTCAGCCTTAAAGGCACTATTGCGGGACAGAGTTTTAAAAAGTGTGGCATCCCATATCATACCATACTTCAGCGCTTCCGCCACACCGTCTGCATACACGTCTCTTGGTAAAGTTTTGAGGGTCTGTGTGTCACAGATGACGAGACTGGGCTGCCAAAATGCACCTGCCAAGTTTTTTCCGGCACTGAGGTCTATTGCTGTTTTACCACCAACGGATGAGTCAACTGCTGCAAGGAAAGTGGTGGGCATCTGTATATACCTGATTCCCCGGAGATAAACTGCAGCTGCCATTCCGGCTATGTCACCTACAACTCCGCCACCTAGAGCTACTATTATGTCGGAGCGTGTGAGTAGGTTTTCTGCAGCACACTCTAGAATAGCTCCCAGAGTGGAGAGGTTTTTACTCCCCTCGCCATGGTTAAACACATATGTGGACACATCAAAACCCTCACTTTTAAGGGAATTAATGACAGTACCGCCATACAAATCAAACACTATATTGTCTGACACAAGCAGGACCTTACACCTGTTCAGTAGGTCACTCAGGAGTTTACCTGCATCAGACATAATGCCGTCACCTATAACTATGTCGTACCCCTGTGAGATATTTACAGGTACAGTAGTCATATTGACACATCCTCTCCCGAGAGGTGTTTTTTCAGATCACTTCCGCGCTTGATAACTTTACAAAGCTCGTTACGGTCCTTTGTCCTGATGATGTCACTATAGTGTTTCAGACGCTCTATCAAACCATCTATTTCATCGGTGAGGTACTCTGAGTTGTCTAAAAACAGCTCGGTCCACATGGCCTCATTCATCCGGGCTACCCTTGTCATATCCATAAAGCTGCCTGCGGAAAAGCCCTTAAAGTTGAGGGCGTTGCTGCTCTGTACATAGGCACTGGATATGACGTGGGCGAGCTGTGAGGTGAGGGCTATCATCCTGTCATGGTGTTCTGGCGTGGATATCTGAATGTGACCAAAACCTAACTTTAAGAAAAACTTTTTAACAGTGTCCACGGCTGCAATTGGTGTTCCTGTTAGCGGGGTCAATATCATGGAGGCGTTATCAAAAAGATCCAGTTTGGAGTATTCAAATCCGGAATACTCAATTCCTGCCATGGGGTGACCACCTACAAAACAGAACCCGGCTTCTTCTGCAATGGGTGCCACCTCTTTGACTACGGTCTCTTTTACACCGCAGCAGTCAATGACTATGGAGTCCTTTCTAAAAAGGTGAGCGTTTTGGCGTATAAATTCTACCGTATCACTTGGGTAAAGTGCAATAATAATTGTATCACATTTGCTGATTTTTTCGGTGGTGAGAATATCGTCTATTGCTTCAAGCATGAGGGCTTTACGGGTAACAGGCTCGGAGATATCATGCCCCCACACAGTGTGGGAGGTGTTCTTTTTTACGGCCTTAGCAAAGGAACCGCCTATAAGACCAAGGCCTACTATTCCAACAGTCATTGCTTCTGCCCTCCGTTGTAGTTGTATGCGTAGGGGAGGATTTTACTAATATGGTCACAAAGAGTATTAAAAGCCTCAGGTGTCAAGGATTGTTGGCCATCACATAGAGCGTTTTGTGGGTCATTGTGGACTTCAATCATCAGCCCGTCTGCCCCTGCGGCCACCGCTGCCAGTGCCATTGGGGGTACAAGCCTGGAGTACCCGGTGGCATGACTGGGGTCTATTACAATGGGTAGGTGAGTTAGGGACTTCAACACTGGTATTGCGGAGAGGTCAAGGGTGTTTCTGGTGGCTGATTCAAAGGTTCTTATACCCCTCTCACAGAGAATGACGTTTTCATTCCCCTCAGCCATGATGTACTCAGCGCTCATTAGCAGTTCTTGGAGAGTGTTGGAAAGTCCGCGCTTAAGAAGAATGGGTTTGTCAGTCCTCCCCAAAACCTTTAGAAGCTCAAAGTTCTGCATGTTTCGGGCACCCACCTGAATTACATCCACATTTTCAAAGAAACTGAGCCTGCTTGCGTCCATAATTTCTGTGATAACGGGGAGTCCAGTCTCCCTTTTTGCCTCTAGGAGCAGGTCTATACCATCCTCACCCAAACCTTGGAATGCGTAGGGTGAAGTCCTGGGTTTGAAAGCTCCGCCTCTAAGCATCTTTGCACCGGACTTCTTGACACTGTGAGCCACATCACATAGCTGGTCGTGTGACTCTATGGAGCAAGGGCCTGCAATCATAAGGAAGTTGCCCCCACCGACCTTTACACCGCCTATATCAACTACCATGTCATCCGGATGAAACTTTCTGTTTGCACTTTTGTAGGGCTCTACTATGCGCTTTACATCTTCTACAATGTCCAGAGCCAGGAGAAGGTCGATGTCTACAACAGATGTGTCGCCTATAAGTCCCAGGATGAATTTGGTTTTTCCCTCGGAAAAGTGTACCTCAATGCTTAAGCTTTCGAGCCAGCGGACAAGGTTATCCAGTTGTTTCTTTTCAGGTTTACCCTTTAATATTATTACCATACATACCTCCTAAAATAAAAAGACCCCGCAGCGTTAGCTGCGGAGCCTGCTTTTGTTGAGCGAATCAACCCTTGCAAAACCCTTTATCCCTTGTCAGCAGCATAACGCAAATAAGCCTTATCAAAGTAATAAATAAAGCTAAAATATAGATATGCAACTGTTTGATCCGGAGCCGAAAGGTGTAGTTTCATAAGGATCTCCAACTTCTGAAAGTTTTTATAATGATAGCATAGTTGCTGAGGTTTGTAAACAAAAACTTTTTAAGATCGTATTGTCCATCATCTATTGTACTTTCTCCATTTAACATCAGATTGTTGAATGTTATAATCTGATAGTAAACAGTAAAGCAGATTACGAAAATTGCTGAAATCTGTAAATAGGAAAGGAGAGAGAAGAAATGCTTGAAACATCAGTCATTCAGACTAGAGGATTCCG
>CAZIVK010000038.1:0-9550 GCA_964542515.1 uncultured Oscillospiraceae bacterium
TTGGATTTTGAAGCCCAATTTCTACAACTTTTTGTATTTTTTGGTTGATATTTACCTCATTGTAATCCTTTAGGTGGATAAACAAAGGCCACTTCTCTCATCCACCTCAAAAATGACACCCTGCATTTCACAAGCTCCGGTGGCAGACTTGTACCTCACCTGGGGTGCCCCTAAAAGTCTATCAATGGAACTCTGTATCTCCATACCCAAAACTGAATCCACAGGACCCGTCATTCCGATATCTGTAATAAACCCTGTGCCTCCGGGGAAAACACGGTCATCTGCTGTAAGCACATGGGTGTGTGTACCAAAAACACAAGAAACTCTTCCGTCAAGATATCTTGCAAGGGCCGCCTTTTCACTTGTTGCCTCAGCGTGAATATCCACCACAATGATATCAGTGTCCAGTTCCTTTAGAATGCGGTCTGCCATGAAGAAGGGACTTTCAAGGGAGGAATCCATAAATACTCTACCCATAAGGCAGATGACGCCTACCCTTAATCCACGTGGAGCATCATAGACACCGTAACCCACCCCCGGATTAAGATATGTCATGTTGGCGGGGCGCAATATATAGCGACTGTTTTCTATATAATCAATCATTTCGTAACGTGAAAATGCGTGGTTTCCGAGAGTCACTACGTCAGCGCCGGCAGTAAATAGCCTCTCAGCACTGTCAGGATTGATTCCCATCCCCTCGACGTTTTCTCCATTTACTACAGTAAAATCAATTCCTTTAAGTCTCTTAAAGGAATTGAGCACCTTTTCAAGAAGCTTTAGCCCCTGTTGCGACACTACGTCACCAATGGTAAGAATGAACATATTTTGTACCACTTTCCAGTATCATTTGTTTTACGATATACCTTTACATTATATAAATTATCCCATTATTATTCAAGTAAGAATTTTCTCTCATAAAGGCTTGTTTTTTTGTCGAAAGAATGATATATACTTCTAAGGATTACAATTCAGATGTGGAGGATACATATGTCAGCAAGCTATACGCCGGCCGGTGAGAAAAAATTAATGTTTCGTTTGTATTGGCCGGTGCTAATAGAGCAGGGCCTAACAATATTTATCGGTATGGTCTCAACTATAATGGTTTCAAACGTCGGAGCCTCTGCGGTCTCGGGTGTCAACTTAGTGGACTCCGTAAATATGATGATCTTTGCATTCTTCAATGCCCTTGCAGCCGGTATCACAGTTTTTACCGCCCAAAAAGTTGGTGCCGGAAGGGTATCGGAGGCCGGAGAAGCCGCGTCCCAATCTATACTTCTATGCGTTCTTACAGCTATCAGTTTTGGTGCCCTTGCTATTGTATTTGCTAGACCAATACTAAATACCCTTTACGGTAGTGCAGCCCCCGCAGTACTCAAAGCGGGATATACCTATTTCATTTTTTCCGGAATAAGCTACCCCTTCTTGGGTGTCTTTTCAGCCTCAGCCGGAATAATGCGCGCCTCGGGAAACTCAAAAACTCCTATGATAATATCCGCAATTGCAAACGTGGTAAATATAACCGTCGCTTCAATCCTAATCTATAGGTTTGACCTGGGTGTTATAGGCGTTTCTGTTGCTATGCTACTGGCAAGGACTACCTCAGGCGTGCTCTCATACCTCGCCGTTAGGCGGAACTCAGCTGTGTTTCTCCCCAAATTCTCCTTTAAGCTTCAGATGGAAGTGCTCAGACCGGTTCTTCAGGTTGGCATCCCCTCAGGAATAGACTCGGTTATATTTCAGGGTGCCCGTATTGTAATGACTGTACTTATGGCAGGAATGGGGACATCGGCTCTCCACGCAAATGCTATCAGCGGATCACTTTCAAGCTTCCTCTGCCTGCCCGCCTCAGCCTTTCAGATAGTATCGGTCACTATGGCAGGTCAAGCATATGGATCACGCCTTTACGCCTCAACAAAGCGGCTCATGTTTAAGCTGTGCAAATATTCATCGGTTTTTCTTATAGCATTATTCATTCCATTTTACTTCCTGCTAGATCCCATCGTCTCTCTCTACGGCCCCGCACCGGAGACAATGGTCCTGATCAGGCAACTTCTCCTATCGTACGGCCTACTACAGCCCCTCTTCTGGCCGTTATCTTTTGTACTACCACAGACTCTCCGTGCAGTAGGGGACGCCAAGTTCACCATGTATATATCCGTAACCAGTCTGCTCCTTTTACGAGTATTTGGTTCCTGGTTCTTTGGAGTTTTCTTAGGCTTTGGCGTTCTGGGTGTATGGATGGGGATGTACTCAGACTGGGTTGGAAGAGCTGTTGGCTTTACAATCCGAGTTTTATCAAACAAATGGAACGGAGGGCGTATCCCTGTAGATGAGCCCTTCACCATAGCAGAAGGGAGCACAACCTAATGGAAATGGCAGCAATAGCAGGAAATCAAGTTCTTATAATGTTTCTACTCATCGGTGTAGGAATTGTTGCGGCAAAGGCTAAGCTTATATCTGAAAAGGGCAGTAACGACATCAACAAAGTCCTTATTATGCTCGTCTCCCCCTCAATTATCATTTTTTCATACTACCGCCCCTTTGATCGGGAGCTTTTTGGTAGCCTGCTCTATAGCTTCTTATTGGCTATTATATCGCACTTTATAGCTATCGGGCTTGCTCTTCTCTTTCTCCGGGGAAGTACAGAAAGAAATAAGATTGAGCGCTTTGCAGTTATTTTCTCTAACAGTGGTTTTATGGGTATCCCACTTATAGCCGCAGTTATTGGTCCTGATGGTGTAGTTTTTGCTTCCACGTACATGGTTATCTTTACTCTGATGCAGTGGTCTGTTGGTGTTATTATATTACAGGGCAAAACGGACATCAAAACTCTTGCTAAAAAACTGCTCCTAAACCCCGGTGTTATATCAGTTACAATAGGACTTGCTCTCTTCTTCCTTCCGGTAAAGTTGCCCACTCCCCTCTCATCCGCTCTGGAATATATGGCTTCACTAAATACACCCCTTGCTATGCTTGTGGTTGGTACATTTGTTGCACGGACAAACCCACTTAAAGCCCTCAAGTCTTCAAAGGTATATATCGTAACTGCACTGAGGCTAATTGCTGTTCCCCTCCTCATGCTCCCCATATATCTGCTTTTTAGAGATCTTCCTTTTGACCTACTACTGGCAAACTATATTGCCTCCGCCTGCCCGGTAGCGGTCCTTGCAGTTATGTTCCCTGCCATGTATAAAATGGACGGTAAGTACGCCTCAAACTTTGTCACTATCTCAACCCTTCTATCCGTTGCTACAATTCCCCTCCTAGTTATGCTCTTTGGACAACTCCTTTAACATAAAATATCATAAAAACATCTGGAAGGCCTAAAAGCTCTCCAGATGTTTTTTGTTGGTTTATTCCTGGGTCTCTGTTTCTGTTTCCGGTTCTTCCTGATCCTGCTCAATGCGGGCAATGGATATAACTCGTGACCCTTCAGGAACTCTCATAACGCGGACACCTTGAGTTGCACGTGAGTAGATATTTATGTCTTCAACAGCCATGCGTATGACTATGCCGTCATCCGATATGATAATAACGTCATCAGTATCATCCACTACGCGTACATCAGCTACGGGACCAGTCTTTTCAGTAACATTGTAGTTTACGAGACCTTTTCCGCCACGCTTTTGGGGTTGCTTCTCACCGTCACTACCACGGAAGTATTCAGCGATTGGGGTTCTCTTTCCGTAGCCATTCTCTGTAATAGAGAGGAAGGTTCCCTCATCACGGGTACGTGCGGCTCCAACCACGTAATCTCCCTCATTCAGGCTAATACCGCGTACACCGGCAGCTGAGCGGCCCATAGGCCTGATATCATTTTCATCAAAACAGATAGCTTTGCCATCATGGGTTGCTATAATCAAGTTCTGATTGCCATCAGTTTTACGGACTGATATTAGTTCATCCTCATCTACCAGAGTGATGGCTCTTATACCACCTTTTCTTGTGGTGTATAGGTCAGATGCGGCCATCCTTTTAACAGTTCCTTCACGGGTGATCATAATGAGGTATTCATCCTCAACGTACTCCCTAACAGGTATCATGGCTGTAACGCGTTCATCTGACTCAATGGGAATTAGGTTCACTATGTTCATTCCCTTTGCCGTACGCCCGGACTCAGGCACCGTATAACCCTTTTTGGTGTAGAGCCTTCCTTTATTTGTAAAGAAAAGAATAATATCATGTGTTGAGGCCATAAATATAGTTTCTGCAAAGTCCTCGTCACGTGTTGTCATAGCAGATACACCGCGTCCACCCCTGCGCTGTGAGCGGTAGATGTCTTTGCCCTGACGTTTTATATATCCTAGATTGGTTAATGTGTAGACACATTCGGCCTCCTCTATGAGGTCCTCTATGTCCATTTCATCATCAACGGGTTCAATGACAGTGCGGCGGTCATCACCGTATTTGTCACGAATTACAATGAGTTCTGCTTTAACTATGGCGGCAACGCGCTCATCACTTGCGAGGATTGCCTTGTAGTCCTCAATTTTTAGCTGTAGCTCTTTTAACTCATTTTCAATCTTTTCAATTTCAAGCCCCTGGAGACGTCCAAGCCTCAGATCAATAATTGCCTGACCCTGGATATCTGTCAGGTCAAAACGTTCCATCAGGCGCTGTTTTGCATCATTGTAGCTTGATCTAACAATACGTATGACCTCGTCAAGATTTGCAACCGCTATATGAAGGCCTTCCAGAATGTGAGCCCTCTCCTCAGCTTTCTTTAGGTCATATATTGTCCGGCGGACAATAATATTCTCCTGGTGCTGGATATACTCATCAATTAGTTCCCTGAGACTCAGGACCTTAGGCTCTCCATTTACAAGAGCAAGGTTTATTATACCGAAGGTAGTCTGCATTTGGGTCATGGCGTACAGGCGGTTTAGTACAACCTGAGCGTTTGCTTCTCGTTTCAGCTCAATGACAATTTTCATACCATCTCTACCGGACTCATCACGGAGGGCTGAAATACCTTCAAGCCTCTTATCCTTGTGCAGTTCAGCAATATTTTCTATGAGACGGGACTTGTTTACCATGTAGGGCAGCTCATCCACAACAATTCTAAACCTGTTGCCGTGCATCTCCTGGATTTCAGCACGGGCTTTCACCTTTACGCGGCCACGTCCGGTGGCATATGCGGCTCTGATGCCAACTTTTCCGGATATAATTCCGTAGGTTGGAAAGTCTGGGCCCTGAATGTGCTCCATAAGGTCATTGAGGTCCGCCTCAGGGTTTTCCATGACACATATTGTGGCATTTATGACTTCACGGAGGTTGTGGGGTGCCATATTTGTTGCCATACCAACAGCTATTCCTTGAGATCCATTTACAAGTAGGTTCGGAAAACGTGATGGAAGTACCTGGGGCTCCTTACGCTGGTTATCAAAGTTTATCTGAAAGTCAACGGTATCCTTGTCTATGTCTGTCAGCATTTCGGTGGAAATTTTTGACATCCTGGCCTCTGTATAACGGTAAGCAGCGGGGGGATCACCATCTACAGAACCAAAGTTTCCGTGTCCCTCAACCAAGGGGTAGCGCAAGGAGAAGTCCTGTGCCAAGCGGACAAGTGCATCATAGACGGAGGCATCTCCGTGGGGGTGATACCTACCGAGCACGTCTCCAACGGTGGTGGCGGACTTTCTAAAGGGCTTATCCGGTGTAAGACTATCCTCATACATGGTATAGAGGATCCTTCTGTGTACGGGCTTTAAACCGTCACGCACGTCCGGAAGCGCACGTGAAACTATAACCGACATAGCATAGTCGATGTAGGACTTTTTCATCTCTTTTACGAGTTCTACCTGTACTATATTTTGATTTTCATAGGCCAGGTTTCGTTCATCTGCCATTTATATACCTCCCAAGGGTGGAACCATCTCCACTAAACATCCAAGTTCACAACGTAGCGGGCGTTTTGCTCTATGAATTCCCGTCTCGGTTCCACCTTTTCACCCATGAGAATGGTGAAGATTTCGTCTGCACGGGTTACATCCTCCAACTCAACTCTCAGGAGTGTCCGCTTTTCCGGATCCATAGTTGTCTCCCAGAGCTCGGTAAAGTCCATCTCTCCAAGACCTTTGTTTCTCTGAATTTCAATTTTAGCATTAGGCCGGTCCCTACGAATTCTATCAATTATTTGATCTCTCTCAGCGTCTGAAAACGCGTATGTTCCGTTCTGTCCGTGTGTTACTTTATATAAGGGTGGCTGGGCGATGTATACGTATCCCCTTTCAAGGAGAGGGCGCATAAATCTAAAGAAGAATGTTAGTATTAGTGTGCGTATATGGCTTCCATCAACGTCAGCGTCCGCCATTATAACGACCTTGTGATACCTGAGGTTGTTTATATCAAAGTCTTCACCTATTCCGGTTCCAAGAGCTGTAATGATTGGGCTTAGTTTGTCATTACCATAAATCCGGTCAAGGCGTGCTTTTTCAACGTTAAGCATTTTACCCCAGAGAGGTAAAATAGCCTGATATCTTGAATCTCTGCCCTGCTTTGCAGAGCCTCCAGCCGAGTCTCCCTCAACTATAAATATTTCAGTGAGTTCAGGGTTTTTTTCATTACAGTCTGCAAGCTTTCCTGGAAGTGATGCACCGTCAAGAGCTGACTTCCTGCGTGTCATTTCACGGGCCTTGCGGGCAGCCTCACGGGCGCGGGATGCATTAAGGGACTTTTCTGCAATCTGCTTAGCAGCGGTGGGGTTCTCCTCCAAAAAGGCGGCCAGCTGGTCATTCATAAGGCCCTCTACCAGGGTTCTCATTTCACTGTTACCGAGCTTGGTTTTGGTCTGTCCTTCAAACTGGGCGTCTGTAAGTTTCACTGAAATAATAGCAGTGATTCCCTCACGCACGTCCTCTCCGGAGAGCTTCTCTTCACCTTTTATTATGTTGTATTTCTTAGCGTAGTCATTTAAAACACGTGTTAGGCCGGACCTAAAGCCGGTCTCATGCATGCCGCCTTCACTTGTCCGTATGTCATTAGCAAAGGAGAGGATGTTTTCATTGTAGGCGTCATTATACTGCAGGGCTACTTCAGCTATGTTGTCCCCCTTAGTGCCGCAGAGGTATATTACCTCTGAGTGTATAGGAGTTTTGTTTCTGTTTAAATGCTCAACAAAAGCGCGGATACCGCCTTCATAGTAGAGGTCCTTTTGCTGCTCAAAACCTGGACGGCTGTCCTTTAAGCAAATTCTAAGTCCTCCGTTAAGAAAAGCCTGTTCCCTAAGGCGGTCAAGTAGGGTATCAAAGTCAAATACTGTTGTATCAAAAATTACGGCGTCAGGCTTAAATGTGACAACAGATCCCCTTTTATTGGTGCTGCCAAGGTCTGTAAGGGGCTTTGCCACCTCTCCACGCTCAAACCTCATCATTTTAGATGTTGTTCCGTCATGGACTTCTACGGTAAGCCACTCACTCAGGGCATTTACAACAGATGCTCCAACACCATGAAGACCTCCGGAAACCTTATATCCGCCTCCGCCAAACTTTCCTCCTGCGTGAAGTATTGTAAAAACAACTTCAACAGCAGATTTTCCAGTCTGTTCCTGAATGCCTGTGGGAATTCCACGACCGTCATCCGTAACCTTTACTCTATCCCCGTCAAGAAGTTCAACTTCTATATTTTCACAGTGGCCGGCTAGGGCCTCGTCAATGGCATTGTCTACGATTTCATATACTAAATGGTGTAGTCCACGTTCAGATGTAGTGCCGATATACATACCCGGTCTTAGTCTAACCGCCTCAAGACCTTCCAACACCTGTATGTTTGATGCACCATAATCAGCATTGGTAGATGTGCTCATATTACCGTGTTCTATTATATTTGTTTCAGACATATTTACCTCCAATTGGTGAAGTTAATGCAAAACTTAATTTTCTTTCAACCTATTAATTATACCACAAATTCATCCAAATTGTAAGTGGAACGCTTAAAAAGAGTTTGAGGTGAGATCTGAGAAATGTACACTCTTGTGACACCCTTCTCATTACAAAGTACAAAGGATCTTGGCAGATCCTCAGACACATTTACCACACGTCCACTTTTTTGGGCTATCTCCAGAAAGGTCCTTGTGTGTTTTGAAACCGTGCTATTATCTAGATCAAAGATTCCCAGTATGCATTTAAAGGGAACAGACACGCTTCCTCCCAGGTGAAGATACATAATTTTTCCTACTCTCAGTTATATTATCTTAAAATTATACCTTTAGTTATTTCAAAGTTGCGCCCTTTATAGCCGGCTAGCTCCCTATCGTCACACAGTGTGATGAAAACCTGCCCCGACTTTATCCTGTTTAGAACAAAGTCCCTCCGCCTGTTGTCCAGTTCCGATAAAACATCATCAAGGAGAAGCACCGGGTACTCACCTGTATCAGAATAAAAAAGTTCTCTTTCCGCCAACTTCAAAGAAAGAGCAGCTGTACGGGTCTGACCCTGTGAGGCGTAAACTTTTGCAGGATTACCGTCTATAAATATTTCAATGTCATCCTTGTGGGGACCACTCAAGGCACTTCCACCGGCAAGCTCAGCCTCCCTGTGGGACTCCATGTGTCTTAAGATGTCTGAGCACAGCTCGGGTATCTTTTTACCGGGATCATCTATGGTGGACAAGGTTTTATATTTTAGAGTAAGTTCTTCCCTGCCACCGGAAATTTCATTGTGTATTTCATAGGCATACTTAAATATTTTATCCAAAAAAAGTCTGCGATAACCTATTATAACAGCCCCTATTTCAGCCATTTGAATGTTAAAAGTGGTCAATGTTTCAAGAAGGGATGGTTTCTCACGCCAATCACGTAAGATACGGGTTTTATGCTCCTGGAGCCTTCTATAGGTTGATATAGCTTGGGCATATTTTGGCCTCAGTTGGGAAAAGGCCATATCCATAAACCTTCTGCGCGCAACAGCCCCGTCTTTTATTAGGTAGAGGTCGTCAGGTGAAAAGAGCACTGCACGGAGCCTTCCGGAAAGTTCTGCGGCCTTTCTTGCAGGAACCCCATTAATTTCAAGTTTTCTACGCCCCTTTGCAAAAAAAGAGGCCTTAAGCGTGTAATCATGGGTTTCCGTTTGGACAGCTGCCAAAATTTCAGCACTATCAGCTCCTGTGAGAATCATTTCACGGTCCCTTACCCCTCGAAATGATTTCCCGCAGGTCATATAGTAGGCGGCCTCAAGAAAATTTGTCTTTCCCTGGGCGTTATCTCCAAAGATGACGTTGGTACCCGGTGAAAGTTCAAAGTTCTCCGAGACATAATTTCTAAAGTTTGTAAGCCCAATGCTTTTAATGATCATGTTATTACGTATTCCTCTGTTTCAAAGACAAAAGTGTCCCCGGTGCGGAGCTTTTTTCCACGCATTAAACAAACACTGCCATTTACTGTTACGTAACCTTCAGCTATAAGAATTTTGGCTTCCCCACCGGTAGACGCTATGCCTGCATGTTTTAGAGCAGAGTCAAGCTTAATATATTCAGTTTCAATTTTTAAGTTTGTCATTTAAACTCAGACCTTTAGTCTTACGGGTAGAACCATGTATACATAGTTGTTACCCAA
>CAZIVK010000039.1:0-6019 GCA_964542515.1 uncultured Oscillospiraceae bacterium
CAGAAGTTTTCTGCCCAAGTTCAGTCCTGCGTAGAGTCCGGAGGCTGTGGACTCTATATAGCCTTCAACTCCGGTTATCTGTCCGGCAAAAATAACATTGGTGTCCTTACGCGCTTCATATAGGCGTGTCAGAAGCCTAGGGGAGTTCAGGAATGTATTCCTATGCATGACACCGTACCTCATAAATGTTGCATTCTCAAGGGCTGGTATCATTGAGAAAACCCTTTTCTGCTCGCCAAATGTTAAGTGCGTCTGAAATCCAACCATGTTGTAAAGAGATCCCTCTTTGTTGTCACGCCGCAACTGTACAACAGCGTATGGAACTTCCCCGGTTGAGGGGTCTCTGAGGCCCACAGGTTTTAAAGGGCCAAACCTCAAGGTGTCTATACCACGGCGTGCCATGACTTCTACGGGCATGCATCCTTCAAAGATTTTACTGTCCTCAAACTCATGTATATCCGCTTCCTTGGCTGATACAAGCTCAGTAATAAAATCGTTATACTGTTCTTTGCTCATTGGGCAATTAATATAGTCTGCCGTGCCTTTATCATATCTTGATGCAAAGTATGCTCTACTCATATCGATAGAATCAAAGTCCACTATGGGAGCTGCTGCGTCATAAAAACCGAGAGCACTCTCTTCGCCAAAGAATTTGAAAATATCCTCTGCCAGAGCATCCGCCGTAAGAGGCCCCGTAGCAACAATAACAGGACCACCCCGTGGTATTACAGTCACTTCTGCCCCAACAACCTCAATCCGCGGATGAGCTTTTAGTTTCCTTGTTATGCAAGCAGAAAACTCATACCTATCAACTGCAAGCGCACCTCCAGCCTCAACTCTGTTCTCATCTGCACACTCCATAATAAGCGATCCAAATATGCGCAGCTCCTCTTTCAAAAGGCCGGGCGCCGTGGTGAGCCCTGCTCCTCTTAGTGAGTTAGAACATACCAGCTCTCCAAAATCCACAGAGTGATGTGCCGGAGACATCTTTTTGGGTTTCATCTCAATTAGCTCGACGTCGATCCCCATGTTTGCCAACTGCCATGCGGCTTCGCTTCCGGCAAGTCCCGCTCCAACAACTTTAACTTTTTGCATTTGTTGTCCCCGCAGTTTTCTTCTTAGTTGTAGACTTTTTTGTTGCTGCCTTTTTGGTAGTTGTTTTCTTTGCAGCTGTATCCGTGTCTGAGTCTGCTTTGGGGGTGCGTTTTACATAACCACGCTGATCCTCAGGGAGGAAGCTGATGCAGGTTGGGTTTATGCAGAACATTTTCTTTTGTCCTCTTCCGGATTTCTTAAACAGGGACTGGTTACAGTCTGGACACGTGTCCTGCATTGGGACGTCCCAAGTCATAAACGTACAGGTTGGGAAATTTTCACAACCGTAAAAGGTGTAGTTTTTCTTTGATTTTCTCTTTAAAATGGTTCCGCCGCAGGACGGGCATATACCCGGTGTTGGCTCCGTTATTGGTTTGGTATTTTTACATTCAGGGTAACCGGGGCATGCGAGAAATCTTCCAAAACGTCCGCTCTTAATAACCATGTTTCTACCGCAGAGATCGCAGATTATATCGGTTTTTTCCTCTGGTATCTTTATACGTTCATCACCAAGATTTTCCTCAGCCTTCTTTAGGTCAGCAGAAAAAGTCTTGTAAAAGTCATTGAGGAGGTCCTTCCAGTTGCGCTTTCCTTCTCCAACGCCATCGAGACCTTTTTCCATTTTGGCGGTGAATTCAATGTCTATAATGTCGTTAAACTGGTCCACCATTACACCGGTGACCACCTCTCCCAAGGGAGTAGGAATTAAGTATTTTGTTTCCTTGCGCACATAGGCGCGGTCCTGAATTGTGGTTATAGTTGGGGCGTATGTGGACGGCCTACCTATACCGTTCTCCTCCAAAGCCCTGATAAGAGATGCCTCAGTATAGCGTGCAGGCGGTTTGGTAAAGTGCTGGTTGGGATTGAGTTCATGAAGGTTTACAACTTCTCCTTCACTTAGTGCAGGTAGTGTGGCAACCTCCTCCTCTTCCGGATCATCCCGTCCCTCCTCATATACTGCAAGGAAACCAGAGAACTTGATCCGCTGGCTGTTTGCTCTGAAAATATACCCTGCGGACTCGACGTCAACGGCTTGGGTGTCAAACAGCGCATTTTCCATCTGTGACGCAATGAACCTACTCCAAATCATTTTATAGAGTCTATACTGGTCCCGTGTGAGGTCGCTCTGAACACTCTCAGGGTCAATGTTTACGTCTGTTGGACGGATTGCCTCATGGGCGTCCTGAGACGCTCCTTTAGATTTGTAGACTCTGGGTGTCTTAGGTATATAGTTTGCCCCATATCTCTGGGATATAAGCGCTCTTGCGGCGGCAGTTGCCTCGTCCGATATACGCAGGGAGTCTGTTCTCATATATGTTATGAGGCCGATAGTTCCTAGGTCGGTGATGTCAACGCCTTCATATAACTGCTGGGCTACCATCATAGTGCGGCGTGACTGCATATTAAGCTTACGTGATGCATCCTGTTGCAGAGTTGATGTTATAAATGGAGCCGCCGGGGAGCGTCTCTTTGTCCCATTCTTAACCGAAAAGACCTTGAACTCCGAATCTTGCACGGCGTCGATAATTGCCTGGGTTTCCTGCTCAGTTTCCGGTTCTATCTTCCCATTCTTATCTCCAAAAAATCTAGCGGTAAAGGTATTACCTGCTCCAAGACTAAGAAGAGCTTCAATGCTCCAATATTCACGAGGCACAAATGCCCTAATTCCATTTTCCTTCTCAACAACCAGGCGGGTTGCTACAGACTGTACCCTGCCTGCAGAGAGACCTCTCTTAATTTTACGCCATAAAAGAGGGCTGAGTTCGTAGCCAACAATCCTGTCAAGGATGCGCCTGGCTTGCTGTGCGTCCACCAGGTTACTGTCTATAGCGCGAGGATTTTTTATAGATTCATTTATAACGGATTTTGTGATCTCGTTAAAAGTTACCCTGTAGGCCTTCTCATCCGGAATTTCAAGGAGTTCCTTGAGGTGCCAGGATATGGCCTCACCTTCACGGTCCGGGTCACTTGCGAGGTAGACTTTGCTGCTTTTATCTACAGCATCCTTGAGCTCCTTGATTTTATCCTCACGGCCTTTTATTGGCTGGTAGTCCGGGATAAATCCACCTTCTATATCTACACCCATCTTTGACTTTGGGAGATCCCTTAAATGGCCCATTGAGGCCTTAACCTTATACCCCTTGCCCAAGTACTTTTCAATTGTTTTTGCCTTGGCCGGGGATTCTACTATTACCAAATCTGACATTCTTATGAAGTCCTCCTGTTCAAACTAGCGAGTGGTACCACGCACAGATGAGTATACATTACCAGGCAGGCGTACCACTGCCCCTTCTATCTCAAGCACCATAAGTTCAGCCAGCGCTGCGGATGCGGATAATCCAAATTTTTCAATGATGCCATCTAACGGTTGTGCTTCTCTTGCTAACCATACTATAATGTTTTGTTGCAGTTCTGTAAAGAGTTTTTTTTCATTACTCCCCACGCTACTCGTATATGCAAAGGGTTCACCCTTTATACGCTCTTTGATTTTGTCGGGAAACATACAAACATACTCCGCAAGTACATCCCACCCCGATGTTACAAGCTTGGCCCCCGATTTTATCAGTTCATTGGTTCCTTCACTTCCGGGAACGTCTATATTACCCGGAACCGCAAAGACGTCCCTGCCCTGGTCCGCGGCAAGGTTTGCGGTTATGAGAGCACCACTTTTATAGGAGGCTTCAACTACAAGAACTCCAAGGCTGAGTCCGCTCACAATGCGGTTTCTATTTGGAAAATTAGATGGGTACGGAGGCGTGCCGGGGGGATATTCGGAAATAACTGCTCCGCTCTCTACAATGCTCCA
Organism: uncultured Oscillospiraceae bacterium; assembly: GCA_964542515.1. GTDB lineage: Bacteria > Bacillota > Clostridia > Oscillospirales > JAAYOS01 > CAZIVK01. The sequence goes on from CAZIVK010000039.1 coordinate 3,902, forward strand.
GTAGAGTCTTTCATTTTCCTTGGGGTAAATTTTGTCGCAACCACAGCCCAGAACAGCTGAGGTACAACTTCCAAACTTCAAAGCTCCCTTGTGAGCAAGGGCATCAAGGCCACGGGCAAGGCCTGATACAACATATCCCCCGCCTTCAGCAACCTCGTACCCAAAGCGCTCTGCCATTGCACCGCCATACATAGTGTACTTTCTAGACCCTACAATACCTACAGTTGGCAGTTCATCAAATGCGGGGAGATTGCCTCTATAGTATAGAACTATAGGCGGGTGAATAATCTGGCGTAGGCGGTCAGGGTATTGTAGGTCATCCAATGCTACAATATTTATTCTCATTTTATAACAGGATTCAAGTACCCGCTCAGCAATATCTAGATTACTATCATATAGTCCAGTTTCCAGTAGCTCTTTTGGTGTAGTGTGACATACCAATAGCTCATGCTTTTTACCAATAGGCACTTTAAGTAATGATAACCATATCCAGTACTTTTTATCTGTCATAGTAATCCCCTCATGAGTTCCCACATTACAACCGCAGCAGCTACAGCGGCGTTAAGAGACTCAGCGCCAATACTCATAGGTATAGTGATATTCCCTCCACTTACATTAAGCATGTCCTGACTTATGCCTGAGCCCTCATTGCCAATAACGACGTCAATATATCTTTTTGTAAGAATGCGGATGTCGGTAGAAACGCCCGCGGGCATGGCACAGAGCAAAGTAACATCATTTGCACTACACTCCTGTGACAACCTCTCAGGACTATACTCATAGATGGGTATCCTGAACAGCGCACCCATAGATGCTCTGACAGACTTAGGACTGTAGGGGTCTGCGGTTGGACCGCAAATGACTACACCTGACATTCCAAAGGCTGCCGCTGTACGTATAACAGTGCCTACATTACCGGGATCCTGCACACCGTCAAGAACTATATATGAGCCCTGATCAAAAACTTTTTCCGATGGAATTTTTGCAGTGAAAATTACACCTTGCGGTGATTTCTGGGTGCTGATAGCGGCAAAAAGGTCATCAGGAACTAGTATATTGCGGGCTTCCTCAACCTCAGGGATCTCGGCAGATGCACCTTCCGAAACAATAACGGTGTCCATTCTAACTCCGCTATCAAGTAAATCAAGTAGAAGTTTTGTGCCTTCGGCAAAAAGCAGTCCACAGGAGCGTCTGTAGTGCTTGTCCTTTGATAGCTTCAAAACCTCCAAGATTACAGCATTTTTCCTCGATGTTATCCTCTCTCTAGCCACAGAAACATATCACATCCTATATAAAATTAAATATCAGGCCTCTGATGCAATTACGCTTATCGAGGCCTGATATCCTAATAAACACAGCTGTAATATGCCTCCGCTAGTCCTACGGCACTAATCAGCCTCGACGAGTCTGTTTATAACACGAACGGCAAGTTCATAGTTATCGATGTACTCAGGGTTATCTTTTTCACTAATCCTCCAGCCCTTTAGGCAGAGATAGTACCCGGTGTCGACCACCAGCAGTCTTTCAAATATTGGGAGCTCATTTACCCTATAGAAGTGCTCATCTTCAGATTCTAATCCGTGGTCCGCCAAGCTCTCAAAATAGTCGGCTTCATATCTCAGACTCAGCTCCTCATCAAATAAGTAGAGGATTTTATGGGGGTCACCAATAAATGCCAAGTCGAGTGCCTCAAGAACGTCAATACCGGTATCACTTGAGCCGTCCAGAGTGGGTATGTAAATTTCTACACGTACATCTACTTCCCCGTCACCGTTGGCGTCCCCTACTTCATCTGTTATAAGAGAAATTATTTCAGTGAGGTCCTCTTCACGGAGAATGTCTATCGACCCAACCAGAAAAGTAAAGTCAGGATCGGCTCTGTGAAACATGTCCCTGAGGAAAACGGCTCCCAGCGCCACAACAACTATTCCTATAACAGTTGGCCAGAGAAAGTGGTACATGAATACGTTCTTAAACCAGCTAGTAAATCCACGCTTTTCCTTCTTGTCTTTCACATTGGTTCTCCTTTCGGTGTAGTGAACACTTCTTAGGTCAGTTATCCAAAGGTTTCATTGTTGGGAAATTAATTGAACTTTCTCCGAACTCAATCATCATACC
>CAZIVK010000039.1:6029-9509 GCA_964542515.1 uncultured Oscillospiraceae bacterium
GGTTTCAAAATGTCTGTGAAGCCGCATAAACACAGGATTTATTTATCCAACGTCTTCATCGTCGGGAACAACAGAACGTCCCTGATAGAAGGGCTGTCTGTGAAGAGCATAATCATCCTGTCCAGTCCGAGACCCATGCCACCGGTTGGGGGCATACCGTACTCCATGGCTGTGACAAAATCATCGTCTATCTCAAATTCTCCCTCAATGTCCTTTTTTGCGGCCTGTTGAATGAATCTCTCCTTTTGGTCTATGGGGTCATTCAACTCTGTAAAGGCATTTCCCATCTCCCTGCCATAAATAAAGACCTCAAAACGCTCTGTGAGACGCTCATCATACTTGGTCTTTTTAGCAAGTGGGGAGATCTCAATAGGATAGTCACAAATAAATGTTGGATTGATAAGTTTGTCCTCAACATACTTCTCAAAGAAAGAGTTTATAATATCACCGCGTTTTTGTTCCGCAGTGTAGTGCACCTCATGTTTTCCTGCAGTAGCTTTTGCTTCCTCATCAGTCTGGATGAGGTCAAAGTCAACACCTGAATAGGTCTTTACGGATTCTATCATTGTCATGCGTTTCCAAGGTGCGGACATGTCTATTTCAGTGCCCTGATAGGTAATCTTATCATCCGAGACCACTGCTTCAGCCACTTTCCTATATAGATGTTCACAGAGCTCCATCATACCGTAATAGTCTGTATAGGCTGCATACATCTCCATCATGGTGAATTCAGGGTTATGCTTTGTGGACATACCCTCATTTCGGAAAATACGACCAATTTCAAAGACCCTCTCAAATCCGCCAACTATGAGTCTCTTTAGGTGCAGCTCAAGCTCCACCCTCAGGACCATATCAATGTCCAGGGTGTTGTGGTGGGTACGGAAGGGACGTGCGGCAGCGTTGGTGGCATGGTTGTGCAACACGGGGGTCTCCACTTCCAGATAGCCAAGATCAATCATTTCAGAACGGAGAACTTCAATAATTTTGGAGCGGGCATAGAATGTCTTCCGAACGTCCGGGTTGGATATGAGATCCAAATAACGCATTCTATACCTTAGGTCCTGATCCTTCAAACCGTGGAACTTTTCAGGCAGTGGCCTTAAGGACTTGGATAGCAGTACAATTTGATTGCACTTTACGGAAATTTCACCTCTTTGAGTGCGGAAAGCAGTACCTACGGCCCCTACTATGTCTGAAATATCATACTTTTTGAAACGGTTATAGCTGTCCGGGTCCATTTCATCCGCCCGTACGTAGAGTTGGATGGTGCCCTTTTTATCAGCCAAATCACAAAAGGATACCTTACCCATGCCGCGCTTGGACATCAGACGTCCCGCAACGCACACACGTGTACCTTCAAGGCTCTCAAAGTTATCCTTTATATCCAATGACCAGTGTGTCTGATCAAAGATAGTCTCAACAAAGGGGTCCTTCCCCTCATTTCTTAAATCAGTCAGCTTATCCCTTCTGATCTGCAATAGTTCAGATAGTTCTGTCTCCCCAACTGAGTTGGTTCTTTCTTCTTCCTGCATGATTACTCCTCTTCCGACGCTACCAATTTATAGCAACTACAACATACTTCTGCATACCAGCGGGTGCTTCAAACTGAACTTCGGTGCCAATCTTAGCACCAATAAGTGCTTTTCCAAGTGGGGACTCATCCGAGATCCGCTTGTTCTTTGGATTTGCCTCCTGTGAACCCACTATGTGGTACTCTATTTCCTTATTTGTTTTGCCATCTTTAAGCGTTACTTTACACCCGGCCTCAACAGTAGTGTTTCCGGATTTGTCATCTGATTCATCTATAATTACAGCATGAGCAAGGACATTTTCTATTTCTGCCATTCTGGAGAAGAGTCTCCCCTGCTCATTTTTAGCTTCATCATATTCACTGTTTTCCGAGAGATCACCAAAAGCTCTGGCCTCTTTAATGAGTTCAGCTACCTCTCTCTCCCTTACAGTCCGTGAAAAATGAAGTTCATTTTCCAATTCATTGTAGCGTTCCCTTGTTAACTTAAAGATTTTTTGCGCCATACTTAAGCCCCTTTCTCTGCACTTGTGCAGGGATAATTATATTTGAAACATTATAAGCACTTCAGAATTTTTTGTCAATAGCAAGCATTAGGATTCCAACTGGGATATCTTGACAAGAAGTACTTCAATGGCCTTCTGCAGCTGTGTGTCCTCTTCAGGCTCAAGGAGCATAAAGTTGACATCCGGATTAGATTCTACAAAATGGTCTGGTGTAAGTCCTACGCCTATCAGACTCTTGCCTGTGGGGGTAAAATACTCATTTGTTGAGAGATTTATAGCAGTACCGTCACCCAATGCCTTTGTGACCTGGGAGTAACCTTTGCCACTTGTTCCTGTACCTATAATATCAGCCTTGTCATACTCCTGAAGTGCAACCGCAAAGAACTCAGCTGCGCTGTAGGAGTTCTCATTTACTATTACAACCATAGGCAGATTAACCTCATTGGCGTCTGAACGGTCCACAACTTCAGCACCGTGTTTGTCACGCATTTTGAAAAGAACACCTTCCGGACATAGGATATCCAACATTGAGACCATGGTGTCCTTCATGCCACCGGGATTTCCGCGTACATCAAATATAAGGCCTGTGATATTTGCATCAAGTAGTTTCTTTAGGGCGTCCTCAAAATTAACATCAACGCGGCTATCAAAGTTGTCAATCTTGATGTAACCCAGGTTGTTACTTAATATTTGAGAGCTAACAGCGTTGTAAAGATAACTTTTTCTAACAACCTGTACGTTGAGTTCCTCATTTCCACGCTTTATACCCAGGGTTACCGGGGTATCCTCAGCTCCTCTTACTCTGGCAACGGTCTCATCATAACCTATGTCAGCTACGAGTTCTCCATCAACCGAGAATATCTTGTCTTTGTAACGTATGCCGGAAGCCTCAGCGGCAGAACCTGAATGGACTCTTGTGACCACGAGCACATTCTCATCCGACAAGAAAGCTACGGTCACACCAATACCAACGTACTGATTATTAATATTGTTTTGGTACTCAGAGAATGCTTCCTTATCCATATAGAAGGACCATCTGTCACCCATACCGGCAATTATTCCGTACACAGCTCCATCAATGAGATCTTCCTGTTCGTAATCACCTACATAGTCACTCTCTATAGTGTTAAAAACCTTGATGATTTTATTGAGTTCTTCATTTCTGGACTGCTCATTGACGAGTTGCTCTTCAAAGTGTTTCTCTACAGTTAAATATGTGATGGTAAATGCTACAACAGCGGAGAGAAGCATCAGTCCAATTATTGTGGCAATATTAAAGCGTTTTTTCATTTTTTACATTCCTTTTCCGTTTAGGGCTTAATATAATTTGTAACTGCCCCGAGGCGGAATTCCGCCACGGGGCAACCTGAAAACCAATGGGATAATTATATTGCACAATGGCAGAAAAAACAAGGGGAAATTTGGAACATTTTCTAACTGGTTTTC
>CAZIVK010000040.1:0-9390 GCA_964542515.1 uncultured Oscillospiraceae bacterium
CTGATTCGTATTACCAATGAAACTCTCTCCGGAATACCTTCCATAGTCTATGGACTTTTTGGACTGCTGCTTTTTGTCACCGCGCTTGGATGGGGATTCTCAATGCTCGCAGGAGCTTTTACCCTGGCAATCATGATTTTACCCCTCATCATGCGGACAACTGAGGAGGCCCTAAAGTCCGTGCCCGACGCATTTAGGGAGGGCAGCTTTGGCCTGGGTGCCGGAAGGCTTAGAACTGTTATGATGATTGTACTGCCCGCAGCTCAACCGGGAATTTTGGCAGGAATTATTCTTGCAACCGGAAGAATAGTGGGGGAAACTGCCGCACTAATTTATACAGCAGGTACAGTTGCAAATATTCCAAAGGACCTCCTGTCCTCGGGACGTACACTGGCTGTCCATATGTATGCACTTTCTAATGAAGGATTGTATGTAAATGAGGCTTACGCCACCGCCGTGGTGCTCCTGTTTATAGTTATTGCGGTTAATAGATTCTCATCCTTCATGGCAAATAGGTTAACGAAAGGAAAAGGCGCATGAGCAAGTTTGATATAAGTGAACTGGATTTATTTTATGACAGCTTTCAGGCTCTCAAGAAGGTAAATCTAGCAATTGAAAAAAATGAGATAACAGCATTTATTGGACCGTCTGGGTGTGGAAAGTCCACTCTACTTAAGACTCTAAATAGAATGAATGATCTAGTTGAGGGGTGTAAGATTACAGGAAGTGTTCTTCTCGACAATGTAGATATATACGGTGATATGGACATAAACCTACTTCGTAAAAGGGTGGGGATGGTGTTTCAAAAACCAAACCCTTTTCCCATGACAGTCTATGACAATATCGCATTTGGACCTAGAACACATGGGGTGAAGTCCAAAGCCCAACTAGACGATATTGTAGAAAAATCCCTTCGAGATGCCGCTATTTGGGATGAGGTCAAGGACAGGCTTAAAAAAAGTGCGATGGGACTTTCGGGTGGGCAGCAACAGCGCCTCTGCATAGCTAGGGCACTGGCTGTACAGCCTGAGGTCCTGCTTATGGATGAACCCACATCAGCCCTAGATCCTATCTCCACATCCAAAATTGAGGAACTTGCTATAGAGTTAAAGAAGGATTATACTATAGTTATAGTGACGCACAACATGCAGCAAGCGGTCCGCATATCGGACAAAACTGCGTTTTTCCTGTTGGGTGAGGTCATAGAGCGCGGAGTAACGGAGAGCCTCTTCTCTGTACCACAGGACAAAAGGACGGAGGACTATATAACCGGGAGGTTTGGATGATGAGACGAACATTTGACGAGCAGTTGGATCAACTCAATACCGAGCTCATAGAGATGGGTTCACTCTGTGAAGAAGCTATTGCAAAAACCGCTAAGGCACTGCTTGAAGGTGATTTAGAATTAGCAAAGTCAGTCAGTTTACTTGATGACGACATTGACCAAAAAGAGAAGCAAATCGAGACGCTCTGTCTTAAATTACTCCTGCAGCAGCAGCCCGTTGCGCGCGACCTCAGGCTTATTTCAGCTGTTCTCAAAATGATTACGGATATTGAGCGTATCGGGGACCAAGCTCATGACATAGCAGAAATTATTCTTGTAGCGGACCTGACCCAGGCAAAGGATATATCTCATATCGGGGATATGGCCAGAGCCACCATTCAGATGGTCAACAACAGCATTGATGCCTTCGTACGCCGTGACCTGGAGCTCGCAAGAGAAGTTATTATGTCAGATGATACTGTGGATGATCTTTTTACAACCATTAGAGGAGAACTCCTTGATTACATCAGGCGGGACCAAAACCACTTACACGGTGAATACGTTATAGATCTGCTAATGATTGTAAAATACTTTGAAAGAATCGGAGATCACGCCACAAATATTGCCGAATGGGTGGAGTTTGCCATCACAGGCACCCACAAAAGCGGGAAGTTGATATGATACACTTCGTAGAGGACGACAGCAGCATTAGAGAGTTGGTTGTGTATACTCTTAAAGCTACCGGATATGATTCAGTGGGGTTTGCCAGTGGACAGGATTTTTTCAGGCAGCTTTCTGAGGGGCTGCCTGAGCTGGTACTACTCGATATAATGCTACCCGGTGAGGATGGGCTCACAATTCTTAAAAAACTGAAATCTTCTGAACGTACCGGTAAGATCTCTGTAATTATGGTTACAGCAAAAGGATCTGAGTACGACAAAGTCATCGGCCTGGACAGTGGAGCTGATGACTACATAACAAAGCCTTTTGGTATGATGGAGTTAGTTTCCCGCATTAAGGCCGTGATGAGACGTACGTCACCAAAAGCGGAAGGGCAGGTCCTCACTATAGGGGAGATTACCCTGACCGTGGACCGGCACAGCGTCACTGTTAGCGGAAGTGATGTGAATTTGACGCTTAAGGAGTTTGAACTCCTCAAATATCTCATGATAAACGCCGGCCTGGTGCTCAGCCGTGACTCCATTCTTGAAAACCTCTGGGGATATGATTTTGACGGCGAGACACGCACAGTCGATGTGCACATACGCACACTAAGGCAAAAGTTGGGGGAAGCAGGTACAGCCATTGAAACAGTACGTGGAGTAGGATACAGGTTGGGTGGAAATTAATGAGGCGGAAAATTAGATCCAGTATGGCATTGCTCTCATTTGTAACCATACTTCTTACGACTCTTGCAATAACCGCAGTTGTCTATAGCAGAGTGAATGACCCCGCTAAGGATGGCTTACGTCGGGAGTCCAAGTACTTTGCGGAAGTAATCAATGGCGGAGGAAGTCCCAGCTTTGATGATTGGGAGTCTGTTATTGGTAATAGAATAGATCATATTGAAAGCAATCCGGATAACGCAGAGTCCTATGTTGACCGTCCTGAGGTGCTAACTGCACTTGAAACAGGATACGGTGAATCCGGTCATCTGACAAATAAACTGAGAAGCTACACCTTCTACTACGCTGTTAAATTGGAGGACGGTGGCTTAATACTGGCGGAGAACACTGTGGACAGTATTTTCACCGTCTTTATAGGTCTGCTACCAAATATGATTTTGTTGGCAGGCCTTATCTACGTACTCTCAATTATTTTTGCAAACCGCCAAGCAAAAGCTCTGATTAACCCGCTGAACACATTAAATCTAGACGACCCCCTGTCAAACAACGTGTACGATGAACTCTCTCCCCTCTTACTTAGAATTTTTCATCAGAAACGCGAAATTAGCCAGCAAAAAAAGAGAACCGAGGAGCAGCAGGAGGAATTTTACGCTATAACAGAAAACATGCGTGACGGCCTAATTGTTCTAAGTGACAGGGCAACCATTATCTCAATAAATAGGAGCGCCAGACAAATTTTTAATACGCGGACCACAATCATACAGAGTCATATCCTTGCTCTAAACCGTGAGCTCTCTCTTCAGCGTGCTGTTGAAAAAGCTCTAAATGGTTCGGAAGGTGGGACCCTGTTTGAACGCGAGGGGCGCATGTATCAAATAAACTCTAACCCCATTTTTGTAGATGACAAGGTTCGTGGAGCAGTCCTTTTGATACTCGATATAACAGAAAAATATGACTCCGAGCGGATGCGCAGGGAGTTTACCGCCAATGTGTCCCATGAGCTTAGAACACCCCTCACTTCAATATCCGGTTATGCTGAAATAATGAAGAGCGGCATGGTAAAGCAGGATGATTTTCAGCAGTTTTCCCAGCGTATATACTCTGAGGCGAGCAGAATGATCACTCTTGTGGACGACATAATGAATCTCTCAAAGCTGGATGAAAATGCGGGTCAGTTGCACCATGAAAAGGTTGATGTATTGGCATTGACTGAGGAAATACGTACACGCCTTGAACCCATTGCAAGAAAGAAGAATATAGAGGTAACTGTTACCGGTGTTAGTAAGGATGTCTATGGCGTAAGAGCTATTTTGGATGAGATGATCTTCAACCTTTGTGACAATGCCATAAAATATACCGGAGAGGGTGGATTTGTAGAGGTCGCAGTCTCCGAACAAAAAGGAAAAACCGTCATCTCTGTTAGAGATAACGGTTTAGGAATTCCCAAGGAATATCAGGATAGGGTGTTCGAGCGTTTTTACCGGGTGGACAGCAGCCACTCCAAGGAGACCGGTGGTACTGGCCTTGGACTATCAATTGTCAAGCATGGTGCAATATACCACAGAGCAGATATTGAACTTGTAAGTGCTCCCGGTGAGGGAACTACAATAAAGCTTATTTTCCCTCAATCATAGCTCGACTGTTCCATCAAAGCATTTATTGGCGCTGCCTGTCAGAAATACTCTTTCACCTGTATAGCGCACAACCAAATCTCCTCCGTTGAGTTTAACAGTTATGTCTGTGTCCTTTTTGCAGAAGCCATTCTCCACTGCGGCAACAGCTGCTGCACATGCACCGGTTCCACATGCCTGAGTTTCACCATTTCCGCGCTCCCACACACGCACTGCAAGTGTGTTTTCATCAAGCACTAGGACAAACTCAGCGTTAACGCGTTCTGGGAAAATAGAGCTGTGCTCAAACTTTGGTCCTAGTAGTGTGAGGTCCAGTTCATGGATGTTTGGCATAAAGACAACACAGTGTGGATTGCCAACAGAGAGGCAGGTCACGTTATATTCCTTGCCAGAAACGGTTACTGGTCTGTCAATGATCCGGTGGCCGCTTAGTTTTACAGGGATGTTTTCGGGGGAGAACTCCACCGAGCCCATGTCGGCTGTAACGGTGGAGACATTGCCTCCGGTTGTAAATAGTGTGCTGTGACGTATTTTGCCATCCACCTCAATGTCCATTTCACGCCTGTCTACAATTCCATTGTCGTAGAGGAACTTACACACACAGCGCAGGGCATTTCCACCAATTCCTCCGTTGGTTCCGTCCATGTTGAAGATCTGTACGCTTGCGTCTGCAATAGCGGATCTACCTATGAGGACCACTCCGTCACCACCTATTCCAAGATGGCGGTCGGACAGGCGTATTGAGAGGCTCTCAGGATTAGAAATTTCTGTGTCAAAACAGTTGAAGTAGATGTAGTCGTTGCCACATGTCTGCATTTTGGTGAAGTTTAGTTTCTCCTTTGTTTTGCGCATGTTGTTGATGTCTACCAGTGCTATTGTTGATTGGGAGTATTTTCCCATCAGGCAGTCCGCCACAGCATTTGCGGTATCAACGGATGTCAGGCAGGGGACAGAGCGCTCAACAGTTTTCCTGCGGATTTTCACACTGTCACGGGTTGGGATTCTTCCCTTGGTTGAGGTAGAGACCACATAGTCCACCTTTCCGCTCTCTATAAGTGTTATGCCGTTGTTTTCACCATCACTCAGTTTGTCCACTGTTAAGGAGGGAATGCCTACACGGTTGAGTGCATCCGCTGTACCTTTTGTGGCATAAATTGTGAAACCTAGGTCCTTGAACTTTTTGGCCACATGGATGACCTCGGACTTATCCCGGTCACGGACGGTAATAAAAACGCCTCCGGACTTTTCAAGTTTGTATCCGGCAGCCTTAAGTCCCTTGTAGAGTGCCTCCTCACGTGTTGAGGCAATACCCAGAACCTCTCCTGTGGATTTCATTTCAGGACCAAGCTGTGTGTCAACGTTTATAAGTTTTTCAAAGGAGAATACCGGAACCTTTACGGCGACGTAAGGGGATTTTTTATATAGACCGGTACCGTAGCCCATGTCCTGCAGTTTTTCACCAAGCATGCAGCGGGTGGCAAGGTCTACCATTGAAACTCCTGTCACTTTACTGATGTAGGGGACAGTACGGGAGGAGCGGGGGTTTACCTCTATTACGTATAGTTTGTCGTCGCTAATGAGGTATTGGATATTTACGAGGCCCACGGTATCCAGTGCAAGGGCAAGTTTTTTTGTACTTACCTCTATGGTCTGGCGCATATCGTCGTCAATATTCCAGGCGGGGTAAACGGCTATGGAGTCCCCTGAGTGTATGCCTGAACGCTCAATGTGCTCCATTATGCCGGGAATTAGTATGTCAGTGCCGTCTGAAATTGCGTCCACCTCAAGTTCTGTTCCCATGAGGTATTTGTCGATGAGTATGGGGTTTTGTATGCCGTGGGACAGAATGATTTTCATGTATTCGGAGATATCCTCGTCAGAAAATGCGATAATCATATTTTGACCACCTAATACGTAGGAGGGGCGCATGAGAACAGGGTACCCAATACGTTTTGCAACACTCAATGCTTTCTGTTCCGTCATAACGGTAAAGCCCTGTGGACGTGCTATATCTAGAGATTCAAGGAGAGCATCAAAGCGCTCCCTGTCCTCAGCGGCATCGATACTGTCAGCGGAGGTTCCGAGTATGTTGATACCCAACTTGTCAAGGAAATGGGTGAGCTTAATGGCGGTCTGCCCTCCAAAGGCAACAACGGCACCAAAGGGTTTTTCAGTTTTGATAATATTGAGGACGTCCTCGGTGGTCAGTGGTTCAAAGTACAGCCTGTCAGCCGTGTCAAAGTCAGTGGAGACGGTTTCCGGGTTGTTGTTGACTATAACAACCTCGTAACCGGCTTTTTTTAGTGCCCACACACAGTGGACCGACGCATAGTCAAATTCTATGCCCTGCCCTATACGTATGGGACCTGAGCCAAAGACAATAACTGTTTTCTTTGTACTACCTAAATTTTCAATAAAGTCTGAGGCCTCATTGTGGCTGTCATACGTGGAGTAGAAGTATGGAGTTTCGGCAGAGAATTCTGCGGCACAGGTGTCAACTGCCTTGTATACTGCACGCGCGGGGTCTGTTACTGGAGTGCCGGATAGCCTTTCAATTAGAGCGTCCGGGTAGCCCATACGCTTTGCGCGCATGTATGTCTCACGGTCATAGCCTCCGCTGAGAGCCCTATCCATAAGGGTCATTCCCTTTAGCTTGGATAAGAACCATTTATCGATCTTTGTGATACTGTATATATCATCCTCTGAAAAACCGCGCTTTAGTGCCTCGTACACCACAAAAATTCTTTCATCTGTGCAGTCGTGGAGGCGGGAGAGGATTGTCTGGTTGTCCTGACTGGCACAGGTCTTGTCATTTAGGCTGTCGTATCCTATTTCTGCACCGCGGACGGCCTTCATTATAGCCTCTTCAAATGTTGTAGCTATTGCCATGACCTCACCGGTTGCCTTCATCTGGGTGCCGAGAGACCTTTTGGCATAGACAAACTTGTCAAAGGGCCATTTGGGAAACTTGACTACAACATAGTCCAAGGCGGGCTCAAAGCAGGCGTTTGTCTTTGAGGTGATAGCGTTGGTAATTTCATCTAGGGTATAGCCGATAGCTATTTTTGTGGCAACTTTAGCTATAGGGTAGCCGGTTGCTTTTGATGCCAGGGCGGAGGAGCGTGACACACGGGGGTTAACCTCTATTACCATATAGTTGAAGCTGTTTGGATCCAGCGCAAATTGGCAGTTACAGCCACCCTCAACCTCCAAGGCCTGAACAATATTGAGAGCAGCAGATCTGAGCATCTGAAATTCTTTATTTGAGAGTGTAACTGTGGGTGCAATGACTATGCTGTCACCTGTGTGCACACCTACAGGGTCAAGGTTTTCCATGGAGCAGACAGTGATGGAGTTGGAGGCCGAGTCCCGAATAACTTCAAACTCAATCTCCTTCCAGCCTGCCACCGACTGTTCAACGAGAATCTGCCCAATGGGAGATAGCCTGATGCCGCCACCTGCAATTTCATCGAGATCCTCCATGTTTTCTACAATTCCTCCGCCGGTACCACCCATGGTAAATGCGGGCCTTATTATAACCGGAAAGCCTATCTCCAGTGCAAACGCCCTGGCGTCCTCCAGTGTAGTTACAACTTTTGACGGAATAATGGGTTGGCCTATTGACTCCATGGTGTCCTTAAACATCTGGCGGTCTTCGGCTTTATCTATAGTTTCAGGCTTGGCACCTAAGAGCTTTACCCCGTTTCTTTTTAAGAAACCTGAGCGAGCCAGCTGCATGGACAGGGTGAGACCTGTCTGACCTCCTAGGGTTGAGAGAAGGCTGTCAGGCTTTTCCTTTTCAATGATCCGCTCAATAACCGGAAGGGTTAGGGGCTCAATATAGATCCTGTCAGCCATTTGGTTGTCGGTCATAATTGTTGCGGGATTGGAGTTGACCAGCACTACCTCAATACCATCCTCCTTTAGTGCGCGGCAGGCCTGGGTACCGGCATAGTCAAATTCTGCGGCCTGTCCAATAATTATGGGACCTGAACCGATTACCAGGACCTTCTTGATATTCTTATTAAGTGGCATTTACTTCACCTTCTCCATCATACATATAAATTTGTTAATAGGGTGTGCGGAATCCGCAGCGTTGTATGAACTGAGCTGATACTGAATTGAAAGTGCGTAATTTTCCGGATATATTATTCCTTCACAAGTCCCATCATTACAGTTTATATAGTTCACGACTGCCGCGGGTGGTAAACTGTCCGGCTCTACAACATAGCCGTGGTTTTGTGGGTGTGGGCTAACCAGGCCGGTGGTTTTATTGAGAATTGGGTGGTTTGAGCCCCGGTGACCGTGGTGCATTTTACTTGTGGTGGCACCGTAACTTAGGGCAAGAAGCTGATGCCCAAGACCCAAAGCAAGGGTGGGGATGTTTAAGGCGGATAGATCCTTGAGAGTTTTAATGATACTTAAATACTCAGCGGGATTTCCAGGTCCGTCTGAAAGGACAACACCATGGGGATTTAATGAGGAAACATCAGATGCAGTGGCAGACCATGGTAGTATGGTCACGCTACAACTGGCAGCTGTCAATTCCTTTACAAGTCCGGTTGCAGAACCGTAATCAATGAGCACTACATTGTACTTTCCATTTTTACAGTCTACAACAGTAGGTGTTTTGATGGAGGTGGCCTCCACGCCGCCGCTGACAGAATAGGATTTTAGTTCATTCCACTCCTCCTCAGAAAGCTCGGGCTTCAATGAAAACTTGGCGTTCATAGAGCCCTCCTCCCTGAGAATTCTTGTCAACGCACGGGTGTCCAAGTTACAGATACCGGGCACCCCTTTTTCCTTCAAAAAAATGTCAAGAGATCCTTCACTTCTAAAGTTTGAAGGCTCCTGACACCACTCTCTTACAATATAACCTTTTGGTGAAATGAAACCGCTATCCATGTCACTCTCAATAACGCCATAATTTCCAATAAGGGGGAATGTCTGGACGACAATCTGTCCGTAATATGCTGGGTCAGAGAGGGTCTCTAAATAACCGACCATACCGGTGTTAAAGACAAGCTCACCAGTGGTTTCAGTTTCATATCCAAAGGACTGTCCTTCAAATAAAGTGCCGTTAGCTAAAATTAAATACATCTTACCCAATCGTATCTCCTCCATAAGTTTCTGTTAATCATTTTAGCAC
>CAZIVK010000041.1:0-9364 GCA_964542515.1 uncultured Oscillospiraceae bacterium
GTTAGAAAGGAGGTTTTTATCTAAATGGATGAATATACTTATCTGAGCAAAGATAATTTTACTTCCGAGGTGCTTCAGTCAAATATCCCGGTACTGGTTGACTTCTGGGCGGACTGGTGTGGTCCCTGTAAAGTTCTGCTCCCCACATTGGACAAGCTCACAGCCAAATACGCCGGAAAAATTAAGTTCTGCAAGCTTAACATAGATGAGGACGTGGTCGTAGCCGCCACTTACCGCATTATGAGTATTCCAACCCTTATGTATTTCAGGGATGGTGAACTGGTAGACAAAATCGTAGGAGTCCGCTCTGAAATAGAGCTGTCCGAATGGCTTGACCAAATGCTGTAAAAAGAGGTGTTTTTATGTCCATAGCTGAAAAATCCTTCCGCCCCTCGGTAGTAGGTGGCTTTAACAGAAAGGATGTCACAGACTACCTGGAACAGACCGCCCGGGAGTATGAGTCAAAAACCCAAGATCTCGTCAGTCGGCTGGAAGCGGCCCAGGGGGAGCTAAAAAAATCACAGGAAGCTCTGGCTGAGTCCGCAGCTACATGTAGCAAACTCCAGGCTGAGCTGGATGCAAAAAGTCTAGAATGTGAAAAATCCGCAGAGGACCTCGCAAAAATAAAGTCCCGGGCTGAGGACCTCAACCACTCACTCGCCTCTAAAGATGAGAACCTGCGTCTGGTTAACATTGAGCGGGACGCCCTGAGTAAAAGGCTGACAGAGCTGCGCAACTCCCTGGATGAACTTGAGCAGTCCAAAATGAGAGTTGCAAACATAGAGCTTGAGGCCTACAACCGCGCCAAAAAGATTGAAGAGGACGCCCAGGCCCACTCCGTGGACGCCAACCGCGCTTTAGCAGAACTCTTCCAGGACGCCAAGCGCCGCTACATAACCACAAAAGATGCCGCCACAAGGGACATCCTTAAACTTAGTGATGAAATGGAGCGTATCCGTGACGCAATCTCCGGACTACCCTCCTACTTTGACACCATCACATTTGAAGTTGAGGAGCTCGCTCTTGAACTGACGGAGTAGCCATGTCCGCTGTAAAAATATTCACTCATGAACTAAGTAAAAAAATCCCCGGACTTAAATCCGGGGACTCTTTGCTGCTCTCTGGAGTTATATACACCGCCCGTGACGCCGCACATAAGCGGATCTTTGAACTTCTGGATGCGGGAGCGGATCTCCCCTTTGACATATCCAGTGCCACCATATACTATGCCGGCCCAACTCCTCCAAAGCCCGGTATGGCGGTGGGCTCCTGCGGCCCTACAACCTCCTCACGGATGGATCTCTTTACACCCCGGCTGTTGGACCTGGGCCTTGTTGCCATGATTGGCAAGGGCGCACGCTCAGAGGATGTTGTAAACTCCATAGTTAAAAACGGAGCTGTTTACTTCTCCACAATTGGAGGTGCCGGCGCACTTATAGCAAAATGCGTCAAGTCCTCCGAAGTTATTGCGTTTCCGGAACTGCTCTCTGAGTCCGTAAAAAGGCTTGTTGTTGAGGACCTGCCTGTTTTTGTAGCAATAGACCCCCACGGTGGAAACCTATACTCCCGTGACCTTTTGAGCAATCCTCTCAGATAGGAGCTTCTCCACATTGGCGTACACAGCGTGGCGCGTAGCAAGGATACACATTGCCTTTTCAGGGGTCTCCACGGCGTCTAGCACCTCCACGTACTCCTTGTGGGCCTTGTCCGCCGTCACCTTGGATGCGGTCTCCTGCTCATCACAGAACTCATCATATATAGTAGGAAGGGAGTCAGAAACCAACCTGCGCTCAATAAGCTCCTTAATTGAGGGAATAGACATAACAGACTTCAAGGAACATATTATCATTAAAAATGCTATGTGTTCCTTGGAGTATCTTTTTCTTACAGGGGGTGGAATTATTTTAAGCTTGACGTAATTGTTTATCATTGACGGAGTTATAAGCTTTCCGCCACCATCACCTAGGATGTAGGCGAGGCGCTTTTCCGTAAAGGTTATTATTTGGTCCATATAAAAGGCTATTTCCGGGAGTTCATTCCAACGCGGAAGTCTGTAGTCAGCAATACCCTTTTCCCAGTCATCTAACTGCTCAGAATTCATAGAACTTCATCTCCTAAGGTTTAAAACTGTATTCAATCACATTATAATCTGTTGACATATGATTGTCAACGTTATATAATGGTTTCAATAACTAGGTGATGTAATCCCCTATATTATTCCAATACAAAGGAGTGTGAAACCATGAATAGGAATTTGGAAATTGCAATTTTTGGAGATTCTATACTGAGAGGGGTTCTTCTTGACCCTGAAGCTAAAAAGTACTACTTCATGTCTGATGATATTTTTAAGGAGTTTGAAAGGCGTTTCTCACTGAAATTACTAAACAAATCCTCCTTTGGCTGCGTTATAGAGAAGGGCTACAGGAAAATCCGCTCAATGCTCTCGGGAAACCACCAATGTAGCGTTGCCGTTCTTGAATACGGCGGAAATGACTGTGACTTCAACTGGGCGGAGGTCGCCAAAAATCCGGAGCTCCCACACACACCAAAAACACCGCTGGAAACCTTTAAGGAGACCTACCGGCGTATTATAACGGACCTCAGAGCCAAGGGCATAACCCCCGTCTGTATGTCTCTGCCACCTATTGACGCAGAAAAGTACCTGAGTTGGATCACCCGGGACGGTATTAGCCGTGAAAGGCTTTTAAGTTGGCTCGGTGACACACAGACCATATCCCGGCACCAGGAGCTCTACTCCCTAGCCACTACAGAGGTCGCCCTAAAAACAGGTACCGCCCTCATTGACATCCGCAGCGCCTTCCTTGAAAGAAGAGACTACAGAAGTCTCATCTGTCATGACGGCATCCACCCCAACGAGGACGGACACAGGCTCATCTCAAAAGTATGTGAGGAGTTTGCATCCAAGAACCTGCATCTCCTAAACGCGTAATAACACCCTGGGTCACTCCAAAAATGAGAGCAACTCCTCCGCTGTGAGTGAAAATAGTGAGGTGCCGTCGGTTTCGCCTATAACGGCGTTTACAAGCCCACTCTTTGTCTCCTGTAATTTGAGGATCTTCTCCTCTATACTCTGGTTTATTATAATTTTGTAAACCTGTACGCTGTTCTTTTGTCCTATCCTATGTGCGCGGTCGCTCGCCTGGTTTTGTGCAGCTATGTTCCACCACGGGTCGTAGTGTATAACAACATCCGCACCTGTCAAGTTGAGCCCTGTACCGCCCGCCTTAAGTGATATCAAAAACACCTGGGTGTTGTCCACGTTGAACCGCTCCACCATCTGGGCGCGTCTCTCCTTGGGGGTGTCCCCCTTCAGGACGTAGTAGCTTATGCCCGCCTCCTGCAGTTTCTTTTCTATGATGGACAGCATGGAGGTAAACTGGGAAAATATCAGCACCCTGTGGTTCCCATCAACAGACTCGTTTACAAGTTCCATACAGAGGTCAAGCTTTGCGCTGGGTCCGTCATAGTCCTCATAACATAGGGACGGGTCACAACAGATTTGCCTCAACTTTGTCAGCATGGCAAATACATGGAACTTATTCTTTTCAAATGAGCCCTCTCTTTTTGACTGGGCCAGGCTCTTCTTTAGCAGGTCAAGGTTTGCCACGTAGAGCTTCCTCTGGTCACCCTCCATTGAGGCACGGATGGTCGTCTCTGTTTTTGGGGGGAGTTCTGACAGGACCTCGCTTTTTATACGGCGTAGTACAAACGGTGCTATAAGGCGTCTCAACTGGGTGAGAGCTTTGTCGTCACCGTTTTTTATTGCGGGGTTTTCAAACTTCTTCCTAAACTTTGTGTAGTTGTAGAGGTAGCCCGGTATCAAGAAGTCAAATATGCTCCACAGCTCGCTTAGACGGTTTTCTATAGGTGTCCCCGTCAGTGCAAAGCGGTGTTTACTTGTTATGGACTTTACAGCCCTAGCATTTTGTGTGAAGTGGTTTTTTATATACTGGGCCTCGTCAATCACCTGGTAGTGGAACTCAAGATCCTTGTAGAGATCCTTGTCCCGTTTCAGGAGTTCATAGGAGGTCAGAACAATGTCATACTCACCTATTTTCCCTATGGCATTTTTCCGCTCCGTTGTGTCACCGGTAATGTTTATGACCGAAAGACTGGGAGCAAATTTTCCCAGCTCAGCCACCCAGTTCAGCGCTAAGGATGTGGGGCACACCACAAGTGACGGCTGATTGATACCTTCCCTCTTTGCAGAGAGGAACAGCGCTATGACCTGCAGTGTCTTTCCAAGGCCCATATCATCCGCCAGAATACCTGCAAACTGATACCTCTCAAGGGTCTTCATCCAACGGTAACCGGTCTTTTGGTAGTTTCTTAGGATTCCGGCGAGCTCAGAGGGCACCTCTAGGTCACTGTCGTTGATGGACTTCATATTTCTGACGAGGGCCTTATATTGGGCGTCCCTATTAAAGCGGAGTTCAGCATTCTCCCGCAAAACCTTGTCCAGGTAGAGTGAGCGGAAGGATGGCACTGTAACAGTTCCGCTAATAAGCTGATTCTGTCCCAGGTCAAGACCATCCGCAATCTGGGCAAGTCCCCCAATGGAGGTCTCCTCCATCTTTAGGTACCGTCCGTCTGTCAGCCTATAGTACTTCAGATTCTCCCTATAGGCATTGAGAACTCCCGCAAGCTCCTCAGGCGGGAACTCCCCTGTGTCAATGTCCAGATCCAGTAGGTTGCCGTTAAGCCTGACGCCTACCGATATTGTAGGAGGTTGAACCATTCCCACCTTTTGAAAGCGGTCGGTCACATGTATGCTTCCCATACGCATAAGTGCGGGGATGCCCTCGTCCACAAACCTGTAAAGCTCCTCATCATTAGCTTCCAGGCGCAGAACTTTATTGTTTGTGTCATAGAACTGGAAGTACTTACTGATTATGACACGGATGCTCATTTCCTCACGGAGGTCTCTGCGTTTAACGTCAACGCTTCCACCGGTGAAGTGGAGTGCGTAGAAATCTATGCTCTTGTCCCCATACCTGTAGAGCAACTTTGCAGTAATTATGTTCTTTTCCGGCGCGTCCAGATAGATATCGGACTCCAGGTGCAGAGGCATGTACTCCTCCATGGCTTCTGTGTCCCCACCCAGTTCAAAGTACCCCTGAATTGTTGGCAGTACATTGGCGCAGAAGCGGGATAGGTCATGGCTCGATATTGTCATACGGAAGGAGCACTTCTCCATGGCCCTGAGGAACTCCTTGACCTTTTCAGAGTACTCCTCCGAACAGGAGTAGATGGCGCTGTCCATCTGGATATACACCCTTTTTTCACCACAAACTATGCCGAAGGGCTCGGAAATTAGTGCAACTGCTCCCTCAGCCAAAGACTCAACTTGTATTTTTAGGGTTGGGTCCCCCTCTACAACACTTAAAGGCCCAACCTTTGAAAGTCCGAGGGATATCTCCAGCTCATCACCGGTATACATGGCAAAGAGCCTGTCTATGCCTGAGGGTGTCAGCGCTAGTTTACGTTTATCCCCACTGGAATCACTGCTGTACCTGATTAGGGAGATCCTATTGTAGGCCTTCTGTTCCTCACATCTGTCCACAACAAACCTCATGAGGTTCTTAGACTTCTCATCAAAGCTGTCCATGCTGTGTATGAACTCCAGCTGTTTTCCGTAGGTCACTTTGCTCAGCTGGCGCACATTGTCAACAAGAGCCAGTATGTCTTTAACTACATATTTCCTACCTTTTCCGGTACCAATCCTCAGTTCCAGGTTGAGGAAGTCGTCATTGCGGTATCTGTAGGCAACAGGATAAAGAGTTACCTTCTCCCCGGGCAGGTAGCTCTTTCCCACTATTTCAGCGTTGTCTCTAAACGCGTACTTGTTGAGCATGAGGCGTGCTACGCCATCCGTTATATTACCTCTACCGGGTTTTAGCGCCATGGTTTTTCGCTCCGTTTCTTTTGCGTTGTGTTATTCTTATACAGCCATACACATATGAAGGTAGTCAGCGGAATTGTTAGAAGAAGTCCAAAACTCCCTATAAGTGCCTGCATTATTTCAATAATAATCATCTCGCGGTTTATTAGGTCCAGCATTGAGCTGTTATATGCTGCTAGCAGCAGTACCACTGACAGCGAGCTGCCAATATACGCCAGGATAAGAGTATTTGTCATGGTACCCATCATGTCCCGGCCAATAACCATTCCGGACTTGACCAGCTGTTTTGGGCTTATATCCGGGACACTTTCAACAAGTTCCATGAGAGCGGAAGCTATAGAGACCGATACGTCCATCATAGCTCCAAGTGCACCTATTATAATGGCCGCAAAGACGATAGCCTTTAGGTCGATGGGGTCTGTAGTGTTGATGTACAGGAGGTAGATGGACTCATCATTAACAAGGCCTGTAAGTTCCACAGCACCCGATACTATTACTGTCAAGATACCTGCAAGCAGTGTGCCACCAAGGCAACCTACAGCTGCCGCAACACTTTTCCTATCCAGACCATAGACTATCAGGATTGTTGAGGCAATTATAAACATGCAAGTCATTATAGACCAGATATAAATATTCATACCCGATAGCACGGATGGAACAAATACCGCAAAGATAGCCGCACATGTAATTGCCAGGGATATAAGGGTGTTTATGCCTTTTGTGCGCCCAAAGAGGAACAAGAGCACTGCAAAAATGACGCCGAGCACCAGCATTGCGTCACTTCTGATGTACTCACCAGCAATCCACTCATGTTCAGGGTCGGGGACAGCATTTTGATAGACAATCAGCTTATCCCCCACCTCAACCTCTTCCATCTGATACACCAAAAATGGGTCTATGCTCTGGGATACAGTGATAGTGTCACCTCTGCGCTCACCGTTAAGGACCTTTGCAGAAAAAATTACGGAACCGGTGTCCGACATGTAGCCCTGGTCTTCATCGGATGCGCCGGCTTCTATTGTATCAAGGATCTCTACAACCTTCACCTTTAGGACCTCAGCGTCTTCCTCTGAGCTAAAACCTACCATGTCAGCGGTAGCCACTCTGTTTCCTATAAATAACAAAATTAAAGATATTACAACTGCAGCCAGATATATAGCCACTTTTTTAGGTCTTACTCCGTACATATTACACTCCCTGTTTATCTTTTTAGAGGTAGTCGTCTCTAAACCTCTCCATCTCTTCCTCAAGCTTTTTTAGAGCCTTTTTTTCTATTCTGGATACATAGGACCTGGAAATATTACACCTCAGTGCAATTTCACGCTGTGTGAGGGGTATGTCGTTTTGCAGTCCGTACCTCAGAGTAATAATTTCCTTTTCACGGTCGTCAAGGCACTTGTTCATGCTGCACAGGAGAGTTTGGCTCATCTCCTCACGGTCGATGCTGTCTAGGATCTCCTCCCCGTTGTCACTCAGGGTATCGCCAAGCATCAATACGTTGCCCTCTCCATCGCTATCCAGGGCGTCCCCCATAAAGAGTTCCCCCGCCGATTTCTTTTGATTTCTAAAGTGCATGAGCACTTCATTTTCAATGCATCTTCCGGCATAGGTCGCCAGACGTATTTTCTTTGTAAAGTCAAATGTATTAACGGCTTTTATCAGACCAATAGTCCCGATGGATATCAGATCCTCCTGGTCCCTTGCATGTGTATAATACTTCTTGATGACATGTGCCACCAACCTCAGGTTTCTCTCAATCAGTACGTCCTTTGCAGCTTTGTCACCCGCAGCAGCAAGCTTAATATACTTCTCCTCCTCCTCAGGCGTCAATGGCTTGGGGAAGGAACCCCCTCCGGAAACCCGCAGCGCAAGAAAGAGACCCTGTAGCATAAGGTAGAGCGATAACGAAACCATAAAACCACCGCCAATCAAACAGTCTATTAAATCCTATTCGGTAGTTTTAAAATTAGAAATATTAAATATTACAACGCAACTTTAAGTATATCACTATCACGCAACTCTTCGCAATCCTTTTTGAACAGAAAATAGCTTTACGACTGCATTTATGTTATACTCTGATAACATAATACTAGTACAGAGGTGCAATATGATTTCATGTTCAAAAGAAGAGAAGTCTGTTCGTGAGTCCCTCACAGAGCAGATACAAATAGTTATATCCCAGCACACAAACGGCTACGGCAGGCTCTTTGGCGGCCAGCTAGTGGAGTGGATAGACATAGTTGCAGCAGTTGTGGCAAGGCGTCACTCCAATACAGAGGTCACCACCGCATCCATTGACAACCTTCATTTTACAAATCCCGCATACCTGAATGACACCGTGGTCCTCATAGGCCAAATAACCTATGTGGGCAACACCTCCATGGAGGTACGGGTCCAGACATATGTTGAGTCCCTCTGCGGTGACAAGATGCTCGTCAACACAGCCTTTGTCACCATGGTGGCAATCAATGAGAAGCAGGAACCCATCAGAGTACCAAGGCTCATCCTTGAAACGGATGAGGAGCGCAAACTTTGGGATGACGCCATAGCACGCAGAAAGTCCAGAAGTAATTAAATACACAAAACCGGAGGGTTGTCTTTTATAGTAAGACCAACCCTCCGGTATACATTAATTATATATCACTAAAAACTCTTATCCAAGGATCTTCTTAAGATCCTCCTCAGGTGTGGAGATTGGTGTGACATTCCAGTTCCCGACAAGGATGTCAAGGACGTTTGGTGACACGAATGCGGGAAGTGTTGGGCCGAGGTAGATGTCTTTAATTCCTAGGTGGAGAAGGGTAAGCAGTATGCAGACGGCCTTTTGCTCATACCATGACAGTACTAGTGTCAAGGGCAAGTCATTTACACCGCATTCAAATGCTTCTGCAAGAGCCAATGCAACTCTGATTGCGCTGTAGGCGTCATTACACTGACCCATGTCCATGATTCTTGGAAGTCCGCCGATTTCACCGATGTCCAGGTCATTGAAGCGGAACTTTCCGCATGCCAGTGTGAGAATGACTGTGTCATCAGGGGTCTGCTTGACGAAGTCTGTGTAGTAGTTTCTTCCGGGCTTTGCTCCGTCACATCCGCCTACTAGGAAGAAGTGCTTGATGGCGCCGGCTTTAACTGCGTCAATTACTTTGTCTGCTACGCCAAGGACTGTTCCATGTCCAAAGCCTGTGGTAACAGTTGTTCCACCGTTGATACCGGTGAACTCAGTGTCCTCTGCATATCCGCCTAGCTCAAGAGCCTTTTCAATGACGGGTGTAAAGTCTTTGTCATTACCTATGTGGATCATTTGAGGGTATGCAACAACTTCTGTTGTGAATATGCGGTCTGCATATGAGTCCTTGACAGGCATCAGGCAGTTTGTGGTGAAGAGAACTGGTGCGGGTATGTCCTTAAACTCCTTTTGCTGGTTCTGCCAAGCGGTTC
>CAZIVK010000042.1:0-7012 GCA_964542515.1 uncultured Oscillospiraceae bacterium
ATTTATGATGAAGTTTCCTTTCACAGAGCAAACTCTATTAAGCGCGTCAGTAAGTCAGTGTACAATATTCCGCCGTATTCACAGAGTTTTGGGTACATGCTTATTGGAGTAAAGCCCGGAAGAGTGTTTATTTCATTGAAGCAGATTTCACCGGTAACTTTGTGAACAAAAAAATCCACGCGGCTGAGACCTGCACAACCGATAGTACAAAAGATATCCTCTGCATATTTGCGAATTTTGTCCGATGTTTCAGCGGGGAGGTTGGCGGGTATCTGTTGTGAGGCTACACCGTTTAGGTATTTGTCGTCATACGTATAGAATTCATCACCTGGTAAGATTTCACCACAGACCGAGACAAAGGGAGCTTCATTTCCCAGAACCGAGACCTCAATTTCACGACCGTTGAAGAATTCCTCAATGAGTACACGGTCTGAGTAGGTCAATGCAAGAGAGACAGCGTCCTTCAACTGACTACGTCCCGACACCTTAGATATACCCACTGACGAGCCGGTACTAGCCGGTTTTACAAAAACAGGATAGGTGAAGGATTCTTCAGCCAGGTCAAGGACCTCATCAGGATTTTGGGCAAAGCTGTGTTTTAGCACCAGCTCATACTTTGCCTGCCTTATGCCCAATTGGTCAACAACCGCTTTTGTAACGGACTTATCCATGGAAATAGCAGAGGCGGTTGTGAGCGCACCTACACAGGGAATTCCAGAAATTTGGCAGAGTCCTTGAATTGAGCCGTCCTCGCCGTTTGAACCGTGTAGTGCCGGGAAGACACAGTCTATTTTTTGGGAGGAGTACTTACCATCTTTATAAAGTAAAAGGCCCTGCCCACGCACGGGGGAAAGCAGAGCGGGAATGTTATTTGGGGAGTTAACCCATTCACCGGAAGTAAGTTCTTCTATGTTACCTGAAAATAGAAACCAGCTACCATCTTTTGTAATTCCAACGGAGTGGACATTGAAGCGGTTGTGGTCAATATTTTGAAGAATTGAGGTGGCGGTAGATAGTGAAACTTCATGTTCAGGGGACACTCCACCAAACAGAAGACAGATATTCATTTTGTCCAAAGTTAAGACCTCCATATAGGTGATTTAAAATAAAAAATTGACGTGGCTATTATATTCCATTTTACTTAATATGGCAAGTTATTTGAGGTTCAAAAGAAGCGGAAACTGATTTTTTTGTATAGCTTTTTAAAAATGAAAGAGTTATAATGTATATACAGAATACTCAAAGGAGATGGGTCTATGAACATCGAACTGTCTGCGAAGCAATTTCGGAGGTTGCTCGATATGGCATATATTGGAAACTGGGTACTCAACTCCGCCCGCGGGAATGATCGCATAGCGGATTTTGATGAAGTGGAAGCAAAGCTTTTTAAGGAGGCCATGGATAATGGTTTTACCGCGCTTGCTGAACAAAGAGCGGGTTCAGTGGGGCCGTCGCGCGCTTTTTGTGAGGGAGGCATTCATGAGGCCATTATGGACTACGAAGATTCTTTTTTCTT
The DNA here is from genome assembly GCA_964542515.1 of uncultured Oscillospiraceae bacterium. Classification (GTDB taxonomy): domain Bacteria; phylum Bacillota; class Clostridia; order Oscillospirales; family JAAYOS01; genus CAZIVK01. Next base: position 1,517 of record CAZIVK010000042.1, read on the forward strand.
CGAAATACTGGCTGAGGAACTTGCAAGGCGTGACCTGCATGCAGAGGGCTTTTCATCAACAGATCCAGAGGAAGTAAACCGCCGCATGGCGGAATATATAGCTGAATTTGAACACAACGGAATTGACAATATAGACGTACGTATGTAGCCTTTAAAAGAAAATTTGAATTGACACTGCCGCCGCGCAAAACCCCACCAAATCCGTCACCAGAGCGGAGGGGATTGCGTGGCGGGTCTTTTTTATGTTTGCCGCACCAAAATAAACTGCAATTGTATAAAACGTCGTCTCTGTGGAACCGATTATTACAGCTGCTGTCCTACCAATAACTGAGTCCACACCATAAGTTGCAATAATCTCCGTAGCTACTGCCAGGGCTCCACTTCCACTGAGGGGTCTTATCAAAATGAGGGGCATACATTCAGGGGGTATGCCTGCAAGTTCGGCCAGCGGACTCAGGAGCTGTGTGAGGTATTCCATGGCACCACTTGCTCTGAACATATAGATGGCTGCAAAAAGTGCTACAAGTGATGGAACAAGGTTTACGGCGGATGATAACCCCTCCTTGGCGCCGTCTTTCAGAGCAGAGAATATGTCTACCCCTCTAAGTAGCCCCACGAATGCAGTCAGCACAAATATTCCCGGAACAAGGGAGGAGATAATCTCAGCCATCCTGTGCACCACTCTCTTTTGCAAACCTACTGAGTATCTTTGCTGCTAAAATACCCGCGGAAATAGAGAGTACAGATGTAAACCAAACAGCAGGGAGAATATCAAAAGGGTCTGATGCGCCAAGCCCAGCTCTGACACCTGCAATGGTTACGGGTATCAGCTGTATAGATGCTGTGTTTATTACAACAAACATACAGAGATCGTCGGTTGCTACATCACTCTTTCGCATCGAGACTGCTGCCTTTATACCTAGAGGAGTGGCCGCATTACCCAAGCCCAAAAGGTTTGCGGACACATTTGCTGAAACTGCAACAGCCGACTCCCTTGAATTAAAGGCTTCCGGCATTATTTTACTGAGGAGTGGCCTTAACAATCTTGCAAGACCTGTTGAAAGTCCACAGCGGTTCATTATTTCAAGAATACCAGTCCAGAGACACATAATGCCCGCAAGAGATATGGCCAGCGTTACAGCTGCACCAGCACCCTCCAAAGCAGCAACAGTTACCTCATTCAACTTCCCATTGATAACCCCAAATACAAAAGAAAGCAGGACCAGAGCAGCCCAAACTTTAGACATCGCCAATCTTTACACCTCACAGTCTATGTTACATGTCACCTAAACTTTATTCTGCAAGGGCTCATAATATGAAAAATTGTTTGTGAGATACCTCGACAGGTGAGGTATCTCATAGTAAAATAAATGTGAGAGGAGAGATGATATGTCAATTGCATCAGATATGATAAGAGGTCATACGGAAACCATTATCTTGTCTCACCTGGCCAGGGGTAAGAGTTATGGATATGAAATCAATAAAGCAATCCGTGACCATTCAGGTGGTCGTTACGAGCTTAAGGAAGCCACGCTTTACACGGCTTTCCGTAGAATGGAGGAGGCAGGTCTTATCTCATCCTTCTGGGGTGATGAAGAAACAGGAGCGCGTAGGAAGTACTACACGCTGAGTGATCCAGGACGTGAAGCTTTGACGCAGCGCAAAGAGGAGTGGAATGAGGCCAAGGAAATCCTTGACAAACTTATTAATCTGGAGGGATGGAACTATGGAGAATAAAGTACGTGAGTATTTGGAGGGCCTTTTTGTAGATGCTCCTCCGGGAAGAAGAACTATGGAGCTTAAAGAGGAGATGTCGCGCAACCTATTGGACAAATACTATGATCTGATTGAGGATAGTAATAGTCCTGAAACCGCCTACAACATCGTTATTGAGAGCATAGGTGATGTGGGTGAGCTTTTTGTATAACAATTGGCACGTATCATGGGTAATATTCATTATTGGTGGAGCGGTGGACAATATCATCAAGGCAGGAATCAGTCTTAAAGACCTTGATTCTTAGGGGGATGTAACAATGAGAACTGCTAAAATAATCAGAATAGTTTGCTGGTCACTTATAGCCATGGTGTTACTTGGTGTACTTATTAGGAGTATATCCAACGGTAATGATAGAGGATTCGGGTTCATTGACTTCAATTTAGTCCGTGGAATAGGAAGAAGCATGCAAGGTGAAACGCTGGACAAGGAAACTGTATATGAAATATCACCGGATGGAATAGAGAATCTTGAAATTGACTGGATAAGTGGAGAGGTGGACGTGATCCCCTATGAGGGTAACGTAATTTTGGTGACGGAATACCACTCCAAAGACATAGATGATGAGGACAAAGCTTCTGTGAACAAGTCTGGTAACACACTTAACATTAACTTTTTAACGGGTAAGCGTATATTTGGTAATATGAGTTTTAATCTCCGTAAGAGTTTAAAAGTTCAGATTCCCCATGAACTTGCCACAAATATGGTGGAGATTAGGATAGATGGTGTATCTTCTGAAATATCACTCTTAGATATAGATGCTAAGGACCTGAAGCTTGACAGTGTTTCCGGTAAAATTGTGGCACGTGGAAACTTTATGGATATAGATGTTGATACGGTATCAGGTAAAGTGCAACTGGACATAGGCTCACAGTTTGAGAAGTGTGACATAGAAACTGTTTCCGGTGATGCCGTATTGGCCATTCCGGAGGATACTGGCTTCACAGTTGAACAAGACAAGGTATCGGGTAGCTTTGAGTCGGAGTTTGCGATGTCCTTTTCAAAAAACAGAGGTGAGCACCTGGGTGGTGGAGCTAAAATTACTATGGATACAGTCAGCGGTAACCTGCGCATAGAAAAGAATAACTAATAACAAGAGCATCCCCTACCGCATAAGATATACGGAAAGGAGGGGATGCTCTGTGACATGTCTCATTATGTGTGCCGGTCTCACTAGTGCTCAGAGGCTTACTTTTGTATTAGAGAGATCGGGTGTGGGTGCCTATGTAGTGCGTCCGCCGCAAAATTTGACAAGTAACGGCTGTTCCTATGCTGTGACTGTGAAGAACCGACAGCTACAGGATGCTTTAAAGGTAATGCGTGAAAATAGACTGCCCATTAGGAAGGTATTTTGTAAGAAGGGGGACGGGTATAGAGAGGCTCCGCTATGATCTATTTTGACAATGCCGCCACTTCCTTGATAAAACCACCGGGGGTAAATAGGGCGGTTATAGACGCCATGCGTAACTGCGGAGGAGCAGGCAGAGGTGGGCACGCTCAAGCGGCTTACTCTGCCGATATTTTATTTGATTGTAGAGTGGCTGCGGCGGAGCTTCTGGGAGCCGGTTCACCTGAAGATATAGTTTTCACATTCAATGCAACCCATGCACTCAATATAGCTATAGCGAGTGTAATGGATCCTCTCTTAAGGGATAAGAGGGGAGCACGTGTATTAATATCGGGATATGAGCACAACTCTGTGCTGCGCCCTTTAGTAGATATGGAGAGGTTAGGTGTAAAGACTGTTCCAGTCTTTGCTCCTCCTTTTGAACCTGAGTTTTTCATTCACAAACTTGAAAGGGAGATGGACCTGGGCGTGGACGCGGTTGTGTGCACACATGTGTCAAATGTATTTGGATATATTCTTCCTATTGAACGTGTGGATCAGCTGTGTTACGACCGGGGAGTCCCGCTTGTTATAGATGCAAGTCAATCCGCGGGGTGTCTAGATATAGATATCTCAAAATATAGAGCTGCAAATTTCATATGTATGCCAGGCCATAAGGGTCTGCTTGGACCCCAGGGCACCGGTATTCTTGTGTGTAACAACAGCTATACCAAACCGGTTTTGTCAGGTGGCACAGGCTCGGACTCACGTAGTACTCGTATGCCGGACTATCTTCCGGACCGGCTGGAGGCGGGAACTCACAATGCCCATGGTATTGCAGGACTTGCCGAGGGTATTAAGTATGTCTTGGCAAAGGGAACGGATAGCATTCTAAGCCACGAGCGCAAGGTAATATCACATGTGATTTCAGAGATATCCGGAATGCCTTCTTTAAGGGTTTTTACGGTAAAAAACATGTTTTGTCAGACGGGTGTGCTCTCAGTCGCTTTCAGGGGTATCTCCTGTGAGGAGGTTTCGGAAAGGCTTGCAGACCGTGGAATTGCCGTAAGAGCGGGCTTGCACTGTTCACCACTAGCGCATCAGAGCGCTGAAACAGATAGGGATGGCACGTTGAGAGTGAGTTCTTCTGTATATAATAAGGTATCTGATGCGGGTAAATTTGCCACTGAACTGGGAAAAATTGTGGACAGAACAAAATAAATGTAAAAAGGTATTCCTCAATATCAGATTATGTGTTAAAATAACGGAAGAGAAGACAGATAGGGATGTTTTGTTTATGGAATGGATCTCTGGGGTAATCATTAACCTTCAGAATTATTTTAGACTTGCCTCGGTGAAGGATATTGCGGATATCCTTATTGTAACCTATTTGGTGTATAAACTTCTGGGGCTAATTCGTAACACAACAGCAGCGCAGGTCCTTAAAGGAATTGCGTTGCTGTTAATATTGCTTGGTCTTTCCGGCTTGCTTCGCTTGAATCTCTTGACGTTTTTGTTGAGCAATACCATGCAGGTTGGACTTCTTGCTATAATAATCATATTTCAGCCTGAACTTAGAAAGGTACTTGAGACAGCCGGAGGCAGCCAGTTTCCCAAGCTCCTAATAAACCGGGAGGAGACTGACAAGGACCGCATAGGTCGTGTAATAGATCAAACCGTAGGTGCTTGCAAAACGCTGTCATTTCAGAGGATTGGTGCCCTTATTGTGTTTGAAAGAAATACCTTTTTGAATGACGCTATTAAGACCGGAACAATCATTGACGCCACCGTCTCCTCCATGTTACTCAAAAACATTTTCTTTCCAAATGCCGCCCTACATGACGGGGCCACCATAATTAGGGACGGGAAAATTATTGCAGCAGGCTGTATGCTCCCGCTCTCGGAAAATATTAATCTCAGTAAGGACATTGGAATGCGGCACAGGGCTGGCGTTGGGGCTACTGAGCACTCGGATGCCATAGTAGTCATAGTATCTGAGGAGACAGGTTCAATATCTGTAGCGGTAGGTGGAATGCTAAAAAGGCACCTCAACACTGAAACACTCTCCATGCTCCTGACTAATGAGCTAATCCCTAAAGAGGAGGACACCATTAAAAAGGGCGTGTTCGGCTTTTTTAGACAATTGAAGGGGAATAAGAATGACTCTGAAAACTAAAATTCCTTATATTTTACTATCTCTATTAATATCTGTTGTATTGTGGCTGTACGTTGTGGGTGTGGACCAACCTGAAACGGAGGAAACAATCTCAGGTATTAAAGTTGTGTTTGAAGGTGAGGAGGCACTAAAGGAGGACAGGCAGCTGGTAATAACATCTAACAAAGCTGTTACTGTTTCACTGAAGTTCCGAGGCAACCTTTTGGATATTTCAAACCT
>CAZIVK010000042.1:7022-9260 GCA_964542515.1 uncultured Oscillospiraceae bacterium
AAAAAAAGACCAAATTGTTGTTACAGCAAACCTGTCCGGTATAACAACTCCTGGCTCACAACGGCTTGCCTATGACGTTGATGAGATCCCGGTGGACAACGTCACTTTGCTTGAGAGGCTACCATACTATGTTGACTTAAAAGTTGAGAAGGTCCAGTCCTCTGCTGTAGATGTTGTCATTAGGAATGAAGGAAGTCTTGCTGAGGGATATCTCGCAGGGGAGTCGGAACTGCTTCCCAATACATTACAGGTATCCGGTTCTGAAGAACTAATTAAGTCTATAGCATATGCAGAAGTTGTTTGGACTCGTGAAAATGTGTCACGCACACTGACGGTGGATCTGGATTATAACCTTATAGACAAGAACGGGGACGTCATCCCCCGTGATGGTATCACATCAAACTACGAGTTTATTACAGTTACTATGCCGGTCCAGAGGACTAAGGAGGTCAACCTCGCTGTTCTGTTTACAGAGGGTGGGGGCGCCACGGAGGGAAATATCGTCTATGAAATGGAACCCAAGTCCATTACAGTTGCGGGTGACCCCGCAAATCTGGAGGCCCTAAACTCTATAACATTGGGAACCATAGATCTCGCTAAAATTATTAACCCGGGTGAAATAGAATTTCAAATTATACTCCCCAATGACGTCATAAACCTAAGCGGAGAAACCATCGGTTCCGTAAATATTTTAGAAATTGTTGGATTATCCATGAAGGAGTTTGTCTGTGAGGACATAACCGTTATAAACACTCCGGAGGACCTGAACGTAGAAATTATAACCCAACAGTTACCGGTGCGTCTCAGGGGCAACCTGGATGTGCTCGGCCTTATCTTTGACCACAACATCCGTGCTGTGGCGGACCTTGAGGGGGCGGCCATCTCTGAGGGTAAGTACTCAGTCCCTGCAAAAATGTATATAGATGGTTACACATCCGTAGGCATAGTTGGGGAATACAAAATCATTATAGAAATTTCCGCCAAGGAGGAGCAATGAAACAGACCGTAAGGGTAATTGAGAACACAAGCAAGGACATATGCCTTGTTGAACTGAAAAGGGAGAGCGCGTGCGGAGGTAACTGTCACTCCTGCGGTGGGTGTGCATCCCCAGATGAAATGCATGTTGCTAAAGCAGTTAACGGGATTGGAGCAAATCCTGGTGATATGGTAGTTGTGGAGACCCGTGGAAGCGTAATCTTTGGAATTGCAGCTCTAGTCTACCTTCTTCCTGTTTTACTTCTATTTGCAGGCTACATTGTAGCGGAACTTATTGCGGGCAACTCTGTGCTATCAGGAATCTTTTCTGCAGTGGGGTTCATAGTTGGAATAATAGTAATAGTTGTTGTTGGACGCCGCCGCAAAGACAATATAGACCTCGTAGCGGTTGCCTTTCATTAATGAACAAACGGTAAACTATACGCTTAAAGGATTGCCAAGTACTCAGGAAATATTGTACAATAGAGGCAAGTTATTTTTATGGAGGATACATGTTTGGATACGTCCGCCCACTCAAGGGTGAACTGAAATGCCGTGAGTTTGATCACTTCAAATCAGTATATTGCGGCCTCTGTCATACGCTTGCTAAAAGGTACGGCCTTCCGTCGAGGTTTGTTCTGAGTTATGACCTAACTTTTCTGGCAACAGTCTTTTCTGCCTTGGACGGGGGCACCACATTTGAACACAAGCGCTGCCCTGCAAATCCCCTCGCAAAAAAATGTGTCGCGTGCACATCAAACTCTTTGGAGCTTGCCGCTGACCTCACAGTAATCCTTGCATACCGCAAGCTGGACGACTCCGTAAAGGACAGCACACCACTTAAATCCTTTGGGTTCAGGGTCCTCAGACTAATTTTGAACCCCGCATTCAGAAAGGCAAAGCGCTTTAGGCCCCAGTTTACCGAAAAGACAGACAATCTACTCCGGGAGCTTGAAAAACTTGAAGAGGAAAACTGTCCCTCTTTAGATCAAACTGCGGACTCCTTTGCCAGGATACTCTCTGAGGCGTGCTATGAATCCGCATTTGACCCCAAAACGGTGCGTGTCCTATCGTCTATGTTTTACCACATCGGTAGGTGGATCTATATAATTGATGCATGTGCTGACTACACTGAAGACATGCAGAGAGGTGAGTACAATCCAATTGTACACAGGTTCAAAAGTACTGAGCCGGTTCTCAGTGAAACTATGAAAAAAGAACTTGGTAATACACTGAGTCACTCTCTTGCCACAGCATCTTCAG
>CAZIVK010000043.1:0-9166 GCA_964542515.1 uncultured Oscillospiraceae bacterium
TTTGGCGAGAAAAGAAATGAATAGGGAAAAAGATAAAACAATACACCAAAACTAAAAATCAAACCACACATTGAATACCTGTGCCTAAAAGTAAACTCAAAATGCCATTAAATATAGAACCACACATTAAATATCCGTGTCTAAAACTAAACTTTAAACATCATCAACCATAAACCCAAATAAAATAACAAAAAAGACGACTGTAATAACAATCGTCTTTTGGTGGTCGAGGCGACAGGACTTGAACCTGCGGCATCTTGGTCCCAAACCAAGCACTCTACCAAACTGAGCTACGCCTCGAAACGGGACTGTCTGTGACAGTCACCAGGATATTATACCAAGATTCGTTGTAAATTGCAAGCTAATTTTTTATTATTTTACATTCTCAATGGCTTGAATGATTAGGTCGCATACTTCGTGGACAAGGGAGTCGTCAGTTCCTTCTACCATTACGCGGACTAGGGGCTCTGTTCCGGAAGGGCGGACTAGGATACGTCCGGCTCCGTTTAGCTTTTGGTCTGCAGTGGCGATGACGGAGAGAACGGATGGATCTGTTGCCAGTTTTTCCTTTACATCGGGATGGACGCGTACGTTTCTGAGGATTTGTGGGTACTGTTTAATTCCGGAATCCAGCTCGGAGGCTTTCTTTCCTGATATAGAGAGAATTTCTAGGTATTTCATGGCGGTAAATTGGCCGTCTCCGGTTGTTTCATCGTTTAGGAAGATTAGATGGCCGGACTGCTCACCGCCTAGGACATATCCACCTTTTTGCATCTCCTCGAGGACGTATCTGTCTCCAACTGCTGCTGAAATTACCTTAACACCGTTTTCTTTGGCGTACATGTGGAAGCCAAGGTTTGACATGACCGTAGCAACTATTGTGTCGTGGGAGAGTTGGCCTTTGGACTTCAGGTAGGCACCGCATATAGCCATAATGTGATCGCCATCTATTGGTTCACCCTTTTCATTCACGGCAAGGCAGCGGTCTGCGTCACCATCAAAGGCTATACCAACATCATAGCCGCCGGAAACTACCCTTTCTGCCAATATATCCAGGTGTGTGGAGCCACAGCCGTTGTTGATGTTAATTCCGTCAGGATCTGCACAAATAATGTCTGTCTCAGCCTCAAACCGGGAGAAAATATCTCTTGCTGTGACGGAGGCGGAGCCGTTTGCGCAGTCTACAAGGATTCTAAGTCCTGAGAGTTTAGCTTCTATGGCGCCGGCTACATGGTCTATGTAGAGGTTTATAGCTGTTTTGTCTTGTCCTACTCTGCCTATGTGCTCGTGGGTTTTAAGCGTGGGGCCTGTGGTGATGTGGTTTTCTATTTTATCCTCCAACTCGTCCGAGAGCTTAAACCCCTCTGAATTAAAGATCTTGATTCCATTGTGCTCAAACGTGTTGTGGGATGCCGAGATCATAATACCGGCATCTGCATTTAGTTTGCGGGTGAGGTATGCTACTGCAGGTGTGGGAACCGTTCCCAAAAGAAGCACATCACCGCCTACGGAGCAAATGCCTGCTGCAAGAGCTGACTCAAGCATGTCCGATGAAATTCTTGTGTCCTTACCTATGAGGAGAAGAGGACGGTGGTGTGTTGCTTCTGTGAGTACCTCAGCAGCTGCTTGACCGGTTTTTAGTGCTAGGAAACAGTCCAGCTGTTCATTAGCTACGCCGCGTATCCCATCTGTTCCAAAAAGTCTTCCCATATTTCCTCCAAATGTTGAGTAATTAAGTATTTTATATTATGCTAGAAAAGTGACTGCTGTGACCGGGGTTCCCCTGCATAGGGTATGCCAAGATGATCGTATGCAAGCTTTGTAGCGCAACGTCCCCGGGGAGTCCTATTGATAAATCCCAACTGCAGCAAGTATGGTTCATATACATCCTCAAGAGTTATGGCCTCCTCACCTATTGTGGCGGAGAGGGTGTCCAGGCCAACCGGGCCTCCATCAAAATGGGTGATTATACTGCTGAGCATACGGCGGTCTGTGGAATCCAGGCCAATTTCATCTACCTCAAGCATTTTCAGAGCCTCGTCTGCAACGCTTTTTGTTATAATACCGTCTGCACGTACCTGTGCGTAGTCTCTCATCCGTTTGAGAAGCCGGTTTGCAATACGTGGTGTACCGCGCGATCTTTTTGCCACTTCAAGGGCACCTTCAGGTTCAATTTCAATACCAAGTATTGAAGCACTGCGCCGGACTATCTGAAACAGCTCCTCGGGGGTGTATAACTCCAACCGCAATATAACACCAAAGCGGTCACGCAGCGGGGCTGTGAGCTGACCGGCACGAGTTGTGGCACCTACCAGTGTAAATTTAGGAAGATCCAGTCTGATTGAGCGGGCAGATGGACCCTTTCCAATGATTATATCGAGTGCGTAGTCCTCCATAGCCGGGTAGAGGATCTCCTCAACGGCACGGTTGAGCCGGTGAATTTCATCTATAAAGAGGATGTCGTATTGGTCAAGGTTAGTAAGAAGGGCGGCAAGATCACCCGCCTTTTCTATAGCTGGGCCCGATGTAACACGGATGTTTGCGCCCATTTCATTTGCAATAATAGCTGCAAGCGTTGTCTTACCAAGGCCGGGAGGGCCGTATAGCAGGACGTGGTCTATGGCCTCCGAACGCATTTTTGCAGCCTCTATGGAAATTGAGAGGTTTTCCTTGGCCTTTGTCTGGCCTGTATACTCCTCCATCCATTTTGGACGGAGTGTTATGTCTGTATCATCTGCGCTTACGAGGGACGAGGATACAACGCGCTCCTCAAACTCGTCTTGGAATTCTATACTCATTTAGATGACCCCATTCTCCGCAAAGCTTGCTTAATTATGTCCTCAACGGCAAGACTCTCTGTGTCCAGGCCCTGCATGGCGTAGGATGCCTCTTGAGATGTGTAACCAAGCACCCCAAGTGCGTTTAGTGCCTCAGATGCCTTGGAACCGAAGCCTAATTTCGATGAGCTTATCCCCTTATACGATGCGGATGCAAGTTGCTCTTTTTTCATTTTATCTTTGAGCTCTAGTATTATGCGCTGTGCGGTCTTTTTTCCTATACCGGGCGCCTGTGTCAGCATTTTTTCATCTTCTGTTATGACGGCCATAGCGAGCTGCTCAGGCGAGACAGCCGATAGCATGGTTGATGCGGCTTTAGGTCCAACGCCTGTAACACCTATTAGCATTTTAAAACAGCTGAGTTCCTCACGGGTGGCAAAGCCGTAGATATCAAATATATCCTCACGGATATGTGTATAGGTATAGAGGCGGGCTCTTTTCCCCACTTCAATCTGCGATAGAGTGTTCAACGTAGTGTTGCAGGCATAGCCTACTCCACCGGTATCGATTACGGCGGTTTGCCCTTCTGTCAGGGCAACAGTACCTTCAATGTAGTAAAACATATATCTCCTTTCACAGCATCAGGTGGAATTATCAACAAGAGCGGTGTTAACCCCCGATGAGTGGCTGTGGCATATAGCTATTGCCAGGGCGTCTGCGGCATCATCCGGACGCGGGATCTTTTCAAGGCCCAGTAGGAGCTTAGTCATTTCCATGACCTGTCTTTTTTCTGCGCGACCGTAGCCCACCACTGCCTGCTTCACCTGGGAGGGGGTGTATTCAAAGAGAGGCACACCTTTTTTTGCACATTCAAGCAATAGGACTCCTCTGCCGTGTGCAACCTGAATGCCTGTTGTAATGTTTGTATTAAAGAAAAGCTCCTCCACCGCAACTGCGTCCGGCTTAAACATGTCTAGAATGGTCTCAACATCAGCTGCAATCTCCACAAGACGGGTGCTCAACGGTAGGCCTGCAGCAGTTTTTATAACACCATACTGAATGGATGTAAACTTGTTCTTCTCAAATTTAACAACTCCATAGCCAACAGTGGCGATACCGGGGTCGAGTCCGAGAATAATCATTTACACTCCTAACCTTCCGCTGACTGTGTGTCCAATAGGTTTGTAAGCGCAGCCATAACTCCCAGCTTGCCCGACTCATATGTCAGACCGCCTTGGAGATATGCGGCGTATGGCTCACGCATAGGCGCATCACAGGACAGCTCTATGGATGAGCCCTGTATGAAAGCACCCGCGGCCATGATTACATCACAGTCATATCCGGGCATCGGCCACGGCTCAGGTGTGACAAAGGAGTCCACGGGTGCCCCCGCCTGAATTCCCTCACAAAAAGCCTTAATATTTTCCGGATTTCCCAATTCTATCATCTGTATTATATCATGGCGGAGCTCATTCCACTTAGGACTTGAAACAAAACCTGCCATCTCTGTTATTTTAGCGCAAAACGCTGCAGTTTTCAAGCTCTGAGCAACAATATGGGGTGCCATAAAGAGTCCTTGGAACAGGTGTCTGTTCTGTCCGAGTGTACTTCCACACTCTCCGCCTATTCCAGGAACGGTGAGTCTAAAAGCTGCACGTTCAACAAGGTCTGCTCTACCGGCAATATATCCGCCTGTTGGGGCAATTCCACCACCGGGATTCTTTATAAGAGATCCGCATATTAGGTCTCCGCCGTCAGAACCTCCGGGCTCTGTGGCTTCTACTAGCTCCCCGTAGCAGTTATCTACAACAATAACTACATTGCGGTTTACCTCACGGATCCTGGCGCACATGCTTTTGATGCTCTGCACTGACAGTGAAGGCCTTGTGGAGTAACCTCTTGAGCGCTGTATAAGGACCGCACCCACGTCAGGGCTTGCAACCACCTGCAGCAATGCTTCTACGTTGGGTGTTCCATCTGCGCGGACTTCTACCTGACTATAGCCTATACCATAGGTCTTAAGTGATCCATGGTAGTCCCCGCTTATGCCGATAACGCCGGAAAGGGTGTCATATGGTGCTCCAACTGCTGACACAAGCACTTGTCCGGGTTTAAGAGCTGCAAACAGAGCTGCGCCAATAGCATGTGTGCCATTAACAAAGCCTATCCGCACCAACGCAGCTTCACAACCCATGACATCCGCAAAAACTTTGTCCAGGGTCTCCCTACCGCGGTCATCATAGCCGTAGCCTGTGGTTCCGGCAAACATTGTGTCGGACACATGGTGGCGGCGGAACGCCGCCATGACTGTCTCCGTGTTGCGCTCCGCGGTTATATCTATCTCTTTAAAAACTTGCGAAAGTGCACACTCTGCATCCTTTGCAAGTGCACGTACATTTTGACTAATATTGAACATTGGGTACCTCCGAGTGTTAAATGGAATAGATCTCATCAGCAGTAAGAAGCTTAATTCCGCCGGTCATAAGAGTTGAAACAGCTCTGGGCCTATCCTCTACACGCAGTATAACAAAAGCTCTGTCAGACTTGCGGGTTATAAATGCATAAGCATACTCTACAGCAACCGAGTCACTATTTAGAACTTCCAAAATGTGGCTGAGACCGCCGGGTACGTCATCCACTTGGACGCCTATTACCTCCGTTGTGCTCACAGAGAATCCATTTTCCTTTAGGACCTCCTCCGCCTTAAGGGGATTGTTCACTATAAGGCGTAAAATCCCGAAATTAGCTGTGTCAGCGAGGGACAGGGCGCGTATGTCTATGGAGTGATTGCTTAAAACCTTTGTTATTGCGGAGAGTCTACCCGGGCGGTTTTCTATAAAAACCGATATCTGGTTGATAAACATAAAGAACCTCCATTAAATCAATAAATCTTGCGGTTATCTATTACACGGACGGCTTTACCTTCGCTGCGGGGGATGCTTTTGGGCTCTACCAAGCGGACTGAAGCGGATATGCCCAGTGTGGACTCTATGCTTTTACTTATGCGCTCCTTTAAACCCTCCAGTGCGCGGATTTCATCCGAGAAGAAATCGGGTTTCATCTCAACTTGAATCTCCAGCCTGTCAAGGTTTCCGACTCTATCCACCACCAGCATAAAGTACGGCGAAGCTTCCGATATACCCATAAGTACGCTCTCTATTTGGGACGGGAATACATTTACTCCGCGGATAATGAGCATGTCGTCAACACGGCCGGATGGTTTCGTCATACGGACCGATGTACGCCCACACTCACAAGTATCATAATGCAAGGTGGCTATGTCCCTTGTGCGGTAGCGGAGCAGTGGTAGAGCCTCCTTAGTGACGCATGTAAATACAAGCTCACCGGTTTGGCCTTCTCCCAGCACCTCTCCTGTTTCCGAATTAATAATTTCAGGAATAAAGTGGTCCTCCGACACATGAAGGCCGTTTTTACAACTACACTCGCATGCCACTCCGGGTCCCATTACTTCCGAGAGCCCATAAATGTCGTGGGCCTTAATATTTAGCTTTTTCTCTATGACGGAACGCATCTCCTCTGTCCAGGGTTCCGCCCCAAACACACCCACTCTAAGCTTAATGTGGTCAATGTTTCCGGACTCCTCGAGCGCTTCTGCAAGGTGCAGTGCATATGATGGTGTGCACATAAGGACAGTTGATCCAAAGTCACGCATTACTTGCATCTGTCTACTGGTATTGCCAGTGGATACCGGTATTGTAACAGCACCAATATGCTCAGCGCCGTAATGTGCACCAAGTCCTCCGGTAAAGAGTCCATACCCGTAGGACACGTGTATAATATCCTTAGTGGAAACTCCGGCCATAATAAATGACCTTGCCATTACCTCATTCCAGACTTCTATATCTCTTTTGGTCTAGGCCACAACCGTCTGCTTACCGGTTGTTCCTGATGAGGCGTGAATGCGTACAATGTTAGTCATAGGGGCACACAACATACCGTACGGATAGCTGTCACGCAGGTCAGTTTTTGTAGTAAATGGGAGCTTTTTAAGGTCATCTATGCTCCGGATGTCCTCCGGTTTCAGTCCGATGGCGTCCATTTTATTGCGGTATAGCTCTACATTGTTATACACACGTGCTACTGTAGCGGCAAGCCGTGACCCTTGAAGGTTGCGCAACTCGTCTCGGGGCATGGTTTCGATATATTTATTCCAGTACATATAAAAACCTCACAATGAATAATTTATTCTGCGGCTTCCCGCCCTAAATGAAACGCTTTCAGGTTGATATCTATAGATTTTTGAGGGACTGTTCTACGGATAGCAGCTTCCCAAACCTCCGGAGATATTCCGGTAATTTTGGAGGCAGCACCCATGAGTGCCACATTAGATGCTTTAATATTCCCGGCTTCTTCCGCAATGCCGGAGGCGTCTACAGCAATGCATTTTACTCCCATAGCCCTGACTTTATCAAGGATTTCTGCGGGATATTCGGCGGCACCGGTAATAACGGGCATAGGCAGGATTTTCTGCGTATTGACCGCTAGAACTCCACCTTTCTTAATACAGTGTATCCATCTTAAGGCTTCCAGCTCCTCAAATGCTATAAGGAGATCAGCTTCACCTTCCGGCGCTATGGGTGAGTTCACCTGACTGCCGGCGCGCACATAGGTAACAACGCTTCCTCCGCGCTGACTCATACCGTGGACCTCACTGACTTTTACGTCCATTCCCTGATCTATATACATGGACCCCAGGATTCGTGAAGCTAGGAGGGTTCCCTGTCCCCCGACCCCCACTATCATTATGTTGAATATACCACTCATTAGTCATCCCTCCTGATTGCTTTCGGGTTACACATTTGTATGCAGAGGTCACAGCCCACACAGAGTGCGGGATCAATGGTCATGGTGTTCTCACCTTTTACTATTGCCGGACATCCTATGCGCTGGCACATACCGCACATAATGCACTTATCGGCATCAATCACAAGTGGTTTTTCCTTTTTAACTGATTTGAGCAGTACACATGGACGTTTGGCAATTATTACCGAGGGCTCCTGGGCGGCTAGTTCCTCCTTGAGGATAGCTTCAAGTTCCTTCATCTTAAAGGGGTCTATGGTCCTGACACGCTTGACACCTACAGCCCTACATACGGCTTCAAAATCTACAGCGGGTGCGGGTTGATTCTTTAGTGTGAAATTTGTGGACGGGTTCTGTTGGTGCCCGGTCATGGCGGTTATAGAGTTGTCCAGGAGTAATACAGTGGAGGAGGTCTGATTATATACGCTGTTTATTAGTCCTGTAATTCCTGAATGTAAGAAAGTTGAGTCCCCTATAACAGCCACCGACTTTCCAGAGGCCTCCGGTCTTACCTTATTCATACCGTGGAGTACACCTATGGAAGCGCCCATGCATATGGTTGTGTCTATTGCGGAAAGAGGAGGTGCAGCACCTAGTGTATAGCAACCTATATCCCCTGATACAGTTAGCTTCATTTTTGATAAAACTCTAAATACTGCTCTGTGAGGACACCCGGGGCACAGAACAGGTGGTCTGTTTGGCACTATATTTAGTTCAATTTCAGGAAGATCAGTACCCAGTATTTTATGGCGGATCATTGTTGGAGTATACTCACCGATGTATGAGAAGAGGCTTTTCCCCTCAGCTTTGACACCTATCTTACGACATTGGGATTCAATTACGTCATCGAGCTCCTCTATAACATAAAGCTTGTCCACCTGGGATGCAAAGTCTTTAATGAGGTCCACCGGGAGCGGATAAACAAAACCCAGTTTTAAATATGAGGCGTTGTCCCCTAGGGCTTCACGGGCATATTGGTAAGCCACACCGGAGGTAATAATTCCAATTTTTTTGCTACCCCACTCAATGCGGTTCAAGTCCGATGTCTCCACATATTTGCGCAGTGCCTTTTCACGCTCCTCAACCACATAGCGCCTAGCAATGGCGTTGGCGGGGGCCATGACGTACTTTCCGGGATTCTTTTTATAATCCTTCATAGATGACTCGGCGCGTTCATTCAGCTCTGTTATACTTTGAGAGTGGGCAACACGTGTTGTCAAGCGCACAAAGACCGGCACATCAAACTGCTCAGATAGCTCGAATGCACGTTTTGTATACAGCAGACAGTCTGCTGAGTCCGCTGGCTCAAGCATAGGAATTTTAGAACCTACTGCGTAGTTTCTTGAGTCCTGTTCATTTTGGGAGGAGTGCATCCCGGGGTCATCCGCAACAGCTATTACAAAACCGCCGTTTACACCTGAGTAGGAGGCTGTAAACACAGGGTCTGCAGCAACGTTTAGACCAACGTGCTTCATAGCGGAAAAGGAGCGCGCTCCGGCTATAGACGCCCCTAGCGCGGACTCAACGGCCACCTTATCGTTTAGGGCCCGTTCTGCGTAGACCTCATA
>CAZIVK010000044.1:0-9166 GCA_964542515.1 uncultured Oscillospiraceae bacterium
CTGCCGGGTATACACGAACAGCAGGGACGACCGAGAGTGCGCTACCTGACGTAAAGGAAAGCGTGAGCTTTCTGCTTGCCGGTCATGTAAATTACGAATTCCGCACGACAGTGGTTAAAGAATTTCACACAATAGAGAACTTCATTGAAATTGGGAAGTGGATTCAGGGAGCAGAACATTATTTTCTTCAAAGCTTTCGTGACTCGGGCGATCTTATACAGCCTGGGCTTCAGAAGGTTGAAAAGTCCGAGCTCCTAGAATTTGCTAATACCGTACGTACTTATGTACCCTCTGTGCAAATAAGAAATGATTAGCTTTTACTACATATAGTGTTATCACAGCATCTCGGACTAGACATATTGTGTTTTCCCTTGACATCCCGACATAATAGTACTAAAATAGAACTGTTCTTACATCTTCTGCATGTAAGAAACTTGGAGCAGGGAGTGACCTAGTGATGTATCAGGTTATAAAACGGGACAACACAATAGTAGAATTCAGTATCAGTAAAATCTCAAACGCAATTGCCAAAGCCTTTGATGCCCAGAAAAAGCAATATCATCCCGATATTATTGACTTTCTTGCGCTTAAGGTGACCGCCGATTATCAGGACAAAATAGAAGATGGCTTGATCAGTGTGGAGAACATTCAAAATAGCGTTGAGCAAGTTTTGGTACAAGCAGGCTATGCTGACGTTGCCAAGGCATTTATTTTATACCGCAAACAGCGGGAAAAAGTGCGTAATATGAGTTCTACATTCCTTGATTATAAGGAACTGGTCAACAGCTACGTCAATGTGGACGATTGGAGAGTAAAGGAAAACTCTACTGTTACTTATTCAGTAGGAGGCTTAATTTTAAGCAATTCGGGAGCCATCACCGCAAATTATTGGCTCTCAGAAGTATATGACGAAGCAGTCGCCAATGCACATCGTGACGCTGATATTCATATTCATGACTTGTCTATGCTAACAGGATATTGCGCCGGGTGGTCTCTCAAAACCCTTATACAAGAAGGTCTTGGCGGTATAAATGGTAAAATCACCTCTTACCCAGCCAGTCATCTCTCCACCTTGTGTAACCAAATGGTCAACTTTCTTGGCATCATGCAGAATGAATGGGCGGGTGCACAGGCTTTTTCATCCTTTGATACATATCTTGCGCCTTTTGTAAAGGTGGATAACCTGAGTTATAAGGAAGTAAAGCAGTGCATACAATCGTTTGTCTACGGCGTAAATACACCAAGTCGTTGGGGAACACAGGCGCCCTTTACCAATGTGACGCTTGACTGGACCGTACCAGATGATCTTGCAGAGTTGCCCGCTATCGTCGGCGGTCGGGAGATGGATTTCAAATACAAGGACTGTAAAAAAGAGATCGATATGGTCAATAAGGCTTTTATTGATATCATGATTGAAGGCGACGCCAACGGCAGGGGATTTCAGTACCCCATCCCCACATATTCTATCACAAAGGATTTTAATTGGAGCGACACGGAAAATAACCGCATGCTCTTTGAAATGACTGCAAAATACGGAACGCCATATTTCTCCAACTACATCAACAGCGACATGGAACCAAACGACGTGCGCAGTATGTGCTGCCGTCTACGCCTTGACTTACGTGAACTGCGCAAGAAGGGCGGTGGCTTCTTTGGCAGTGGTGAAAGTACTGGCTCCATCGGCGTTGTAACAATTAATCTTCCTTCCATCGCCTATCTTGCCACTAATAAGGAGAACTTTTATCAGCGTTTAGATAAGCTGATGGATATTGCCGCCCACTCACTGGACACCAAGCGCACCGTTATCACCAAGCTTATGAATGCAGGTCTTTATCCTTATACAAAAAGGTACCTGGGCACCTTTGATAATCATTTCTCAACTATCGGACTCATTGGCATGAACGAGGCTGGTTTGAACGCAAAGTGGATTAGAGCAGATCTGACCCAAAAGAGTGCACAGCAGTTTGCAAAAGACGTACTTAACCATATGAAAAACCGGCTTGTTAAATATCAGGAGCAGTATGGTGCGTTATTTAATCTGGAGGCAACACCGGCCGAATCTACTACCTACCGTCTGGCCAAGCATGACGTGAAGAGATATCCGGATATAATTACTGCTGCTAAGTCCGGCGAGACTCCTTACTACACAAATAGCTCCCACCTCCCTGTAGGCGCTACCGACGACCTATTTGAAGCATTGGAGGTACAGGACTCATTGCAGGTTCTATATACGTCTGGCACAGTGTTTCATGCATATCTTGGAGAAAAGCTACCCGACTGGAAAGCGGCCGCTTTACTTGTCCGCAAGATTGCTGAAAACTACAAGCTGCCCTACTATACAATATCTCCAACGTACTCGGTGTGCAGGACCCATGGCTATATCAGCGGTGAACATCACGTGTGCCCGGAATGCGGCCAAGAAGCTGAAGTCTATAGCCGTATCACCGGTTACTACCGTCCCGTTAATAACTGGAACGAAGGGAAAACACAGGAGTTTAAAGATCGCAAGGTCTACAATATCGATGAAGAACTACAGCCGCCTGCTTGCTTACCTGATACCAATGAGGAATTACTGCTGTTCACCACACCCACCTGCGCTAACTGCACTATGGTAAAAAAGGCATTGTCTGAAGCTGAAATTGATTACCATGTAATAGATGCCAGTGAGCATCAGGACTTAGTTGAAAAGTATAGTGTTTTTCAAGCACCGACTCTTGTGAATATTACAGCTAATGGAGCTGATAAATTTTCAGGACCGGCCAGCGTACTGGAGTATATTAAAGTTCACAGCATGTCCTGATTTCCAACAGATAACCTTTAAAATAGAAAAGAATCCGAACCAATCACAAACATACTTTAGCTATTGTGATTGGTTCGAATTTACGTATGCTATAGAAACTTTTTTAACTCCTGTACATTGTTCTCTTCAAACTTCAGAAGCCTCTCCATCAGTCGGACTATCTCGGAATCCGCATTCTTATATTTCTTGAGGTTCTTAACTGCGTTAATTACACCCATATTACTTCCAATTATAAGCATTTCAGCAATGTGTGAGGGGCTGTTATCTGTAAGAGTTTGAAAGTTTATCATGAGGTAGGTCCTAATCTTTTCGAGAGTACCAATATCTTTTTCATCGTATCCGTTTTCATTTAATGCTTTCCGTGCGGCGTCATGGATCTCATTGTACTCATTGAATTGCGAATCAAGATTTTCTTTAAAGTTTTCAGCGTCAACAATTCCCTTTAACTGTTTTATTGTATCGACGCCCATCTGTGAGTTCTGATATACAAAGTTTAAAAGTTCAGCATTTCCGTTCATGCAACACACTCCTTTGCATTAGTATATCCGTCTCCTTTATTTATATCCTTATTACTTTTTTATATGGTTTAACGTTTGACAATTGGTATTTATCGTATTATAATTAATGCATTCTTAATCTTTGAAGGGAGATATACATATGATGATGCCACGTATGGACGCATTAATTTTTCCGGAAAACAGGAGCAGAGCATTAACCCTAAGTTATGATGATGCAATACTCCAGGACAACAGACTAGTATCAATTTTGAACAAATACCAGGTGAAGGGAACCTTTAACATCAACTCCGGGCTCCTTGGAAGCCACAATGAGGCAAAATTTGGTGATAGAAGCATTGATATCTCCAGGATTGACCCCGGTGAACTTGCTTCTCTGTACTCAGGACATGAAGTTGCAGGACACGGCTTATATCACTCAGCTCTTGAGCGCATTGGCTCACCCTCCGCAGTGTATGAAATTATTGAGGATAAAAAGAGGCTTGAGGATTTGTGCGGCTACCTTGTTAGGGGTTTTGCCTACCCCTTTGGTTTTTATAGTGACAATGTAATAAGTATTCTACAGAACGCCGGCTATGAGTACGCCCGTGTTGTTGAGACAACCAGTAAATTTGATCTACCTACCGACTTCATGACCTGGCAGGGAACATGCCACCACAAGGATGAAAACCTTATGGAGCTCGCCAAGTCCTTCTGCGGTGAGGACATAGGTTTCCGGCGCACCAAGTTGTTCTACCTATGGGGGCACTCCTATGAGTTTGACTTTGACAACAATTGGAATGTAATTGAGGAGTTCTGCGAGTTTGTATCCCAATACCACGATCAAATCTGGTTTGCTACCAACATTGAAATATGTGACTATATAAACGCCTTCAGAGCTCTAAAGTATTCTGCTGATGCAAATACAATTCTAAATCCAAGTGCACTGGATGTCTGGGTCAACATTAGTGGCAAAACACATAAAGTGGAGTCCGGAGCCACCCTAAAAGTTTTTTAGTTGTTATTATACCGTTATTATAAAGGGCTTGGCGGGTAGACCTGCAACATTGTAAAGATTGGCAACGCAAAAACCTACCCACGCGTAGCGAACCTCTATAGCCGAACCGCTCTTAATTTCTGGGTACTCAATTATAAGCTGCGTTCCGGAAACAGTTTCAACAAAACCACTTACAAGCTTGCCATCTATATGTAGTTCAAGCGCATTTATTGGTCCTTCGGAAACGCTAAGGCCTCCCTCGGAGTAATCAAAAGATATTGTGACGCGCCCGTCCACTTTTTCAGCTTTTACTGCTTCTGGTGATTCACAGAGCAGGTCGTATCCATAGACCTTCCCTAATGCAAGCAGAGCAAGGCGTTCACCTACTGGACGCTTCTGTTTTGGATGAATATCATATTTCATTCCTACATCCATAATGCACGCCATGTATGTGTTTGGAACAGTTTTTGATACCTTATCCTGCATCTGCCGGATCGGGATAAATGTGTCCCCACTACTGATTGCAAATTTCTCCAAAGGAGCAAGCTGTACAAACAGGAAAGGAAATTCCTCTCCCCAGCCATCTCTCCAGCATCTTATCATATCTCCAAACATCTTGTCATAGATAGCTGCCCGGTCCACGTCCGCCTCACCCTGATACCATATCACACCGGCGACAGTATAAGGCATGATCTTCTTAAGCATTGTGTTGTAAAGGCCACATGACCTAAAAGGTGAATATGGGCCGTTCATGTACTCTAGTCTTTTGTCCTCATCCATATGGAAGTCAAATGTCATAGGTTTAAGAACGGGACGCCTCATCATATCACTCATGGCCTTTTTTGCCTCAGGGGAGTTCATGCGGGCTCTCTCTGCTTTAAAGTTAGCGGCATACTCCTCCTGATCTAGGTTCTCCAGGGCATCTCTATTGTCCTGTATGTAACACTCTAACTCTCCGGTCAGATAGCTCTCATCTACCCAGGCAGCCGCAGGAGATCCCCCCCAGTTGCAGCCCACTATGCCCACCGGAATGTCGAGTTTGCCATGGAGCAACTCAGCAAAATAATAACCTGCCGCAGAAAAGTATTGCAAATCCTGTTGGGACAGACATCTCCAGAATCCAGCATCGGAAAAGTCCTCATCATCAAGCTGGCCCTCGTACGACACATGGGGTTGATCATAAAACCTAATCATGGGGTTATCTGCATCCAATAGGACCTCTTCATATTCCGCGTCTGCATACATGCTCATCTCCATGTTAGATTGGCCGCCTGCAATCCACACTTCCCCAATGGCCACATGCTTATAAGTCAGCTTATTGCCAGCGTCATCTATTATGTACATACCGGTGTCTGCACATGCTTCCAGAGGCGGTATGGTCACTTTCCAGTTTCCGTTCTGCACCGATGTCTCAACTTTTTGGTCTGCTATTTCAACTGTAACAGTACTACTATTAACAGCTTCTCCCCAAACTGCAATTGGTTTGTTGCGCTGTAATACCATGTTGTCTCCGAAAATTATAGCGGTTGTAAGGCTCATACAAATACATCTCCTATACTAATTTATCTTACTCAGCAAGTCCAAGTGCTTCATATGTTAGATCCCTGACTTTTGGATGGATTTCAAAGTATGCAGGAACAAACATGATTGTATGCATGGCCATGAAAACGCCCAGATTGTTGTCCGGATCAATCATAACATATGCACACGCTGCTCCGTCCCATCCAAACTCCTTCAGAGGACCCTTAGACGTTGACTTGTCTATCAAGGTTCTTACACCCAATCCATAACCATAACCGGTTTTTCCCGAATTCTTGAAGTCCTTAAGGCTTTGTCCTGTGAGTCTGTTTTCCCTCATCTGTTCTATGGATTCCTGTGTGAGTATACGAGCGCCATTGGCCCCCACACCATTGTTACACATAGCATCAACAAAAAGGCCGTATGCATCAACTGTGTAGATAATTCCGGCACCGCCGCTCTCATGCTCATCCGACAGAACAAACATGTTTTCACCGGGTATTAGGTGGAACTTCTTATCATCAAAATCATATCTATACTGAGCGGACAACCTTTTTTCTTGCTCAGGAGACATTTTGAAACCTATGTCTGTCATTCCTAGGGGTTCAAAAATGGCCTCCTGTAGGTACTGGCTGAACCTTTTACCTGAAGCCACTTCCACTACTGCAGCAAGCACATCATGTCCCAGGCTGTACATCCACTTTTCTGTAGGATCATAGGCAAGTGGGCCTGCAGCTATAGCTTCTGCAATTTGCCTTGTAGTTGCTTTGTTGTTGGTCTCTTTTTGTAGTTTCTTAATTTCTTCAGTCTGAAAATTGTAAGTTAGACCGCCCTGCATTGTCATAAGGTCAATAATCCTAATCCTACGTTTCGCCGGTCTGACGACGCTATTATCCAGTACCTCCATGTTCTCATACTCCGGAAGGTACTTACAGAGGTCATCAAGAAGGCCGATCTTTCCGCTCTCAATTAGTTGCATAACAGCTGTGCAAGTTATTACCTTGGTAATAGAGTAACCTAAATAGATATCACTGCTAGACACCTTTTGTGTCTTTTCAGCATCTGCGTAACCGCACATATGACGATACACAGGCTTATGATTGTGGTACACTACTATGTCACTGCTTGGTACCCCATATATCTCCTCTAGGCTGTCCAAATACTCAGATAACTTATCAAAATTTGCCATGTGAACTTCCTCACTTTCGTAAATAATAATCTTATTATCATAAAATATAGCATCATTTAATTTTATTGTCAATCGTTTTCATTAAAAGATTTGACAACTTCCATTCAAAGTGTTATTTTATTAGTATTGTAAAATTCTACATATGAAAGGTGATACATATGAAAGTAAAAGAGGTCATTGCAGCCATTAAATCTGCTGCTCCATCGCCCGAAAGCTCCACTATTAAACTGCCATTTAGAGAAGAACCCGTGGAAATTCCAACTTGTGACGTTCTGCATTTTGGTGATCCAGAAAATGAGGTCCACAGCATTGGTACAACCTTTATGGTAACAGTTGATGTTATCCAGAACGCAATGAAGCAGGGCATTGATATGATCATTACCCACGAACCCAGCAACTGTGGCGGTCTTGACACCACCATGCCCATTGAACTCAACAAGGTCACAGAGGCAAAACGGGCACTTATAGAGGAGTCCGGTATAAGCATCTGGCGTTTTCATGATGGTATGCACCACCAGAGGCCCGACCAAATCTACATGGGGTGGATGCAGGAGTTAGGCTGGGAAAACTACAATGTACCCGGTCCCAACAACCATGAGTTTAAAATCCCGGAAACTGATGTCAGAAGTGTTGCAGAACTCATCAAGGAGAGGCTACATGTCAACTCACCCCGCATCATTGGCAACCTTGATCTCAAGGTCTCCAAGGTAGGCGTACTTGTAGGCGGTGGTGGACAGGGGCTGGGGGATCCAAACATGCCTATGAAGTTTCTCCTGGACAACGACCTTGACCTTCTCATTCTAGGTGACATCACCGACATGATAATGTGCCCCTTCTGGAAGGATGCGCTAGCACTAGGAGTTAACAAAGCTGCTATCATTTTAGGCCACCATAAATCTGAGGAGTGCGGCATGAAATACCTTGCAGACTGGCTTACTCCCCTAGTACAGGGTACACCGGTTACCTTCCTGGAAGCAGAGGACTGCATAACCTGTCTATAACCCTAATTTAGCATAAAGATATACCCCATGTAATTGGACACCGGAGTCCTATCACATGGGGTTTTGTTATTTGCTGGCATGCTATATGTTAGCGTGGTATATGCTTTCCTTTGTGACCGGGTCACGACTAAAATGTGCAAAGAAATCAAAGAGCTGGCGGCTCATTTCGGGGGTAGGCCAGTGGGGCATATTCATTTCACACATAATACGTACACGGGCAACCCCATCAGCGCTCTTTAGGTCACCGATATAGTTAACAATACCGTCTGCTACAACAGTCCTGCGGCAGTCAGGGCCGAGTGGTAAGCCTATGTTTCTTTCTTCATCCGATATGTCAGTGCGGTCCTTTAGTGCCATAACATCCTCCAGGGATATTTCAGGTGCTTTATTGACGCGGGCCCATGAGTTGATGCCATCAACCAGCTGCTTTGTGCCTGATTGGCCGGTTCTGAAGTCCTTGTAGTCATAAAGGGGGTAGCGGAATCCATCCAGGTTGCCTGCAATATTGATGACTGGCATATATGTGTTCATAGCTATGGCGCGAGGCACTCCATCAAAGGGTGTCTGGGGCTCAGGTCCAATAGCTTTGTCCACGAGGCCGTTGCTTATGGGTGCTCCACAGGGCCCCACTGCAGCGTAGACGTCCGGACGCTTGTTGCCAAGGAAGTTTGACATGAAGCCACCGTATGAGAAGCCCGCGGCGTATATGCGGCTCTCATCTATTGGGTAGAGCTTCTTTGCTTCGGCAAGTATTTCATCAATAATGTCATCCAACTCTATAGAGGGAACTATTACAATCCACTCCCTTTTGGCTGCCTCCTGTGGAAAACCCCATCCGTCTATGATGCTTATTGGATTAAACCCTCCATGCAGTACTACAACCACAGGATATTTTCTGTCCTTGTTTTTAGGGTCAAATGCAGATACAGGCACAAAGGAGTTCCATCTCTTAAACCTGTTTTGTAGGCCCTGGCGCGTTGGATCCTCCCATAGGTATCCGGTTTTCATTTCATATTCCGTCCAGCTCATAGGCTCATCCGCACCGTGAAACTCTTTGACCATGCCACGTTTTGCCCAATAAGCCACAGTTTCCGGGGAGTGGTCATCCAGGTCATTAGTAACGGGTTCCATCATTTCCTCAAGTGAATCAAAGTAGCCGCATTCCTT
>CAZIVK010000045.1:0-9072 GCA_964542515.1 uncultured Oscillospiraceae bacterium
ATCGGGTACAGGAGCTTCACTTCATGGTGGCTTATACAACCTATCGCTCTTAAAGATCTCAGAGGCTGTGGATGGATTGGTCCAGATGTCTCTGGGTGAAATAACTGCAAGGACCGGAGAGGTGACAAACTCGGTAGGGGAGAAGATAAAGGAGATTGTTCAAACTCAGGGGGATGAGTTGGCGGACACCCTTGCAAAAAGTATGGCAGAGCAGGCTAAGTATTCTCTGGACTACTTGTTTTACTCTTTCTTACCCCAGGAGAGCACCCCGAGTTTTGAGTCTGTTTCAACAGATGCAGGTATACTGACCCTTGATTATGAGGACTATCTCAGACTTTTCACCTTTCTTACTCTCAGTGGAGCACAAAGAGATGTTGTACTACTGCGCATAGCGGATGTTATCCAGCTCAACTGCTCTTTACACCATCCTAAGGGGTTGGAGTTCAGATTGGAGGACTCATACACACAGCTGGAGATATACATGGATGCCGAAGTCCCAGCCCTGCTTATTCCATACAGTTACCGCTTGTATGGTGGAGATAAAAAATATTACGCAGCTATGGGGTACTGATATGAGGGAGGAGTCGGGAACCATTATAGCCGAGGCCTCTATTGTAATGACTACATTTTTGATGTTTGTGGTTTCGGTTCTCTTTCTTATAAATGTGTGCAGATTACAGCTCAGGGTGTCTGTAGCTTTGAACCAGACAGCTTTACAGGTCTCGGAGTCGTCCTATCTGAACAAGTTAACCGGGTTTGACATGCAGTTTTCGGCCCCCATGGATATAGATGATATTTTTGCGGATAACCTGGCATCCCTGGGAATTGATATTGAGAGATATACCTTTGATCTGAACCGTTTAGAACTATACCCTGAGGCGTTAGCAGCTGACATTATACTTAAAGTATACTACAATGTGTCTGTACCGTTCTTACCTCTACTAAATTTTGGGTTGACTCAACATGCGTCTACCGGCGCTTGGCTCGAAGGGGATTGCCACAGAGGGGAGGGTGGTGATGATTCCAATGAGGAGAGCGATGAGTCAATTTGGAGTATGACTGTCTTTGATAGGGGTATTAGGTTTAAAGAGATAATGCAGGAGTACTACAGTGGATTGGGGTGGCTTACAGATCAGAGAGGCGTGATTGCCTATGACAGTTCAACAAACACCTACTATAACTGTGTTTCAATTAATACATTCAGTGTTGGATATAACAGTGGTGGCTTCAATCCTTCAAAAGCTGCAAAGCACACTCTGGAAAAGCTAGACATTACAAAGAAATCTGTGGAAAAACTATCAGCTTTAGATGGGGGACAGGCGGCTATAGAGTATGTCGTTATCCTGCCTGAGGATGCTCCACATAATGTGGTTTCAGAGCTCCAGAATTATTTTGATTCGGTAGAGGAGCAAGTTGTTTTTACACTAGTACAAAAAGGGGGTAATGCAAATGAATGAACTCGGTTTCGAGTTGCTCGGCATAAGTCTAGTATTAGTTTTTCTTGTACCTGCGGCCTATATTGACTGGAAACACAGAATTATTCCAAACAAGCTGTTGCCCCTTGGGGTGGTATTCTCAGTTGTTTTAGGGCATATAGCAGTGATCGGCTTAGAAATATCACCCCTTGATGCAGCTAAGAGAGCGCTTATTGGACTAATAGTAGGTACGGGTACCTTTATTCTGGCACAGATTTTGTCTCGTGGAGGCGTAGGTATGGGTGATGTAAAGGCCTTTGGCGTTATAGGGCTCATGTTAGGCGGGAAGATGGTACTGGCGCTTAGCTTCTATACTGTGCTGCTGGCAAGTGTATTTGGGGTTGTTATGTTGGTTCGCAAAAAGATTACAGCAAAGACCGGAATTCCTATGGCACCTTTTGCTCTTGCGGGAGCAGTTGTAATGTTGGTTTTTAGAGTAATATGAGGAGGCTTGTCCTTTTTGTTGTGGCAGCAGCTGTTATTGTATTGAGTTGGGTTCCGGTAATAGTTGGCACTCCCAATTCAATATCATCTGAGCTGACCAAATTATTACAGTTGGCTGAGGAGCAGATGGATACAGATGCATACGGTGCAGCCATTAGTATATATTACAGAGCTCTGGAAATAGAAAACACAGTAGAGATAAGACTGCTACTGTCTGATGCACTGCTTGGACATGGTGAGAATATGGAATATGTTAAGACTCTGCGAGCGTTGATATCTGAGTTTCCTCAGTTGCCCGAGCCGTATATAAGGTTAGCCAGATACTACATAAGAGGGGGTGAAGGTTCACAAGGTGTAGAGGTGATATCGCAAGCAGTGGAAAACAAGGTGCCGTCCATCGAGTTGAAAGATCTGTACTATAGACATGGCTTTAACTATGAGTACATGGGTGGTGAATACATGGAAGCAGGTGCTTTTTACAACGGATATGCCACCGTTTCTGATGGAGAAGCTTACAGGGTAATAAAGGAAAACATGAGATTCATAAGTTCCGACTGTTTTGAGGCAGCTGATAACTTTTTTGGAAATACTGCTGCAGTTAAGAGAGATAATAAATACTACATTATTGATACTAAAGGCAGAAAACACATGAATATCCCTGGAGAATATTCTGTTATGCGCTCGTACTCAGAGGGTGTCTCTGTAGCTGAAAAGGATGGTGTCTATGGAGTGGTTGATTCTTTAGGACAATTCACTGGTGGAGAATACTCCTATATTTCAAACTTTAATAATGGTGTTGCGGCAGCAAAACAAGGGAATTATTTTGTTCTCTTGAATCCCTCGATGGGGAGGATAACGGAAACCACATATGAGGATATCTCAGTTGGACAGGACAACATGTGCAGCAGAGAGAGAAGAGTTTTTGTGAGGGAAAGTGGCAGTTATTATATGATAACCCTAGACGGTGACCGGGTGGGGGAGATCAGTTTTGACGAGGTCAGAGCATTTCAAGATGGGCCTGCCGCCGTAAAGAGAAATGGAAAGTGGGGGTACGTAGATACCAATGGAGATATGATAATTGATTTTACATATGAGGACGCCACATCATTCAGTAATGGGCTCGCTGCTGTGAAGATAGATGGGTTGTGGGGATACATTGACAGCTGTAATGTAGTGGTCATAGAGCCAAGTTACCGGGCCGCGGGGAGCTTCTCCGAGAGTGGTATAGCTCCAGTGATGGCGGGTGATAAGTGGCGCTACATTAAGTTGATATGGAGGGATGAAATTGGAAAAGTACTCGATAGAAAACCTTAATACAGGTACATTTTTTGTGTACAAGATGTTGCCTAAGGATGAGTTGGACACCTTTAGTCTCGGCATGGTTACAAACAATAAAATACCAAACTTTCTTCCGCTGTCATTTACAGCTCATGCAGATGAGAGGTACTTCAAATACAGCATAACTTCAAAGGTAACACTCAGGCAGTTTGTTTCAAATGAGATCAGTTGCAAGCAGTGTATAGCCATGCTAAAAGGGTTGGCAACAGTGTTTGCCTCCTGTGATGACTATATGCTCAACCTCTCCACCATATTGACAGATCCCGAGCACATATTTGTGGATGTGAGCAGCTGTCAGCCATATGTGGTGTGTCTTCCTATATTAAAGAGGGGTTCATCTCCGGACATATTACAGTTCTTTAGAGGGCTGCTAATGGAGATGCGGTTTGATGAAATGGAGGGCTTGGATTATGTGGGGAAGATTATTAACTCCTTGAACAAGGCGGAAAGATTTTCTACAACAGAGTTCTGTGAGTTTTTGGACTCAATGCAGATGGAGACGCCAGAATCAGAAAATTCTGAATATGAAGTGCCTCTTGAAGAGGAGAAGGTGGGTTTTCTTAGATACATCATTAATAAAGTAAGGGGCGGAAGGAGATCACCTCTACCCCACGTAAAAATTCCATCACCCCATTCAGACCTGCTAGGCGATAGCGGGAGAATAACAGGACCGGTTTCTAAAAATTCCTATGACTTTGGCGAGACATGCTACCTAAATGAAAATGAGTCGTTGGGCGAGGGGACAACATTACTGAAGGGATATGAGGGATATAATAGCCATCTACAGCGCGCCTACCTTGTCAGAGAGCGCACGCAAGAGGAGGTGGAGATCAACCGAGATGTATTTAGATTGGGCACGGAGAGAAATTATGTAAACTACATTATTGAAAACAATACAGCCATCTCTCGCAGCCATGCAGATATAATCCGCCGCGCCCACGACTACTACATTTTGGACAATAATTCGAGCAATCACACATATGTCAACGGCAGCCAACTGAAAGGAGGTTCTGAGGTGCCCATAGAGGATGGTGCGGAAATTGTGTTGGCGGATGAGCTCTTTGTCTTTACTGTAAGATGAATTTCCTTACATCCGCAGCATTTGCTGCAACAGGCTGTGCAAACAATATGGTGATCAAAATAGGAAAGGGGGGTGATAGGCATGTAGGATTCTTTCTTTTAGACGACGGTATGGTGAAAAGTGTAGGGGCCCACTATGTCAATGCATTCACTTCCTGGTTTGGTTTAGAGTTTGCACATAGCGATATACAGAACGCTGATTTTGACAGTATACGCAGAACGTGGAAGGATATCTTTTCAGAGTGCAATGATATGTTGAGAAATGAGTCGTCTCTGAGGTGTAGAGGCATACAGGCATCTTCCATAGTTATCCTTGTTGTTGGGGACAGGTACTGCTTAATGAGGTGCGGGACTATGAATATGTTTAGAGTGTGGGAGGGGCGCGTGGACCTGATATCCCCTTACCCTGACACAAGAAGTGTTTTGGGCACAGGTGCCATTGTCACTCCTGAGTGGCTTAGCGGTAGTCTGAAGACGGATGAGGCCTACCTCATGTGTACAGATAACTTCTCAAAAAATGTTGCAAGAGAAACCATGGCGGAGTGCCTAACCCCCCAAAAGCTAAACGATGACTTGAGCATGAGAATGCGTCTCAACCACCTAAGTGCCGCCGACTACAGATCCTCTGCAATACTGCTGAGGACTTTTACGAATGAGTGAGGTGATATAGGATACTGACAATTGCAAACAGATACAAAGTCTTACGTCGGATTGGTAACGGCGGTATGAGCAGTGTATATCTGGCGGAGGACACAGAGGAACAAAAAGTTGTTGCAATCAAGAATATGAAGGGTAGCTCGGAACAATTAAGAAACGCATTCGTAGCGGAGGCCGCTGCAATCAGAGGGGTAGATCATCCAAAGTTGCCTGCGTTTGAAGCATTAATAGAGGAGAACGGATCACTTTATGTAGTTATGGAGTTTATACCCGGAAAGTCCTTGATGGAGCTGATATCCAAGACCGGACCACAGGATATCAACTTGGTTCTTGACTGGAGTATACAGTTATGTGAGGTTCTGGGTTATCTCCACTCACTGTCGCCGCCTGTCATATACAGAGATATGAAACCGGCAAATATCATTCTGCGTCCAAATGGTGCCATTGCACTAGTTGACTTTGGTGCTGCAAGAGAGCAGAAGGCCGGGGCCTCTGAGGATACTGTCTTGCTGGGAACACACGGTTACGCTGCTCCTGAGCAATATGGAGGATACGGTCAATCGGATCCACGGACAGATATTTATAGCCTAGGTGCTACAATTTTTCATCTTGTCTCCGGCATGCCACCAAGGAACTATCCCCTTAGGTTGCCAATGCCTGAAGAGCCTGACCGGGTGTTGCATAGGCTTGCATTTACCATTGAAAAATGCACAAAAAGAGATCCGAATGAGCGTTACCACAGTTGTAACGATCTTTCGGATGACTTGCAAAGTATATTGAGTTTGAGAGGGGGAGAGCAGTTTACAGAAATACTAGATAGATCTGAAAAAGAGTTTACTTTGGAAAAGGATTTCATATTGATACAAAATATAGACGCGATAACCTAAAAAAACTTTCGGGAGGATTATGATGAACAACCCTAAAAGACAGATAGTAAGAGGTATAATTTTAGCCAGGAAAGAACAGGGACTAACTCAGGTTGAGTTGGCGCGGAGAATGGGAACAAGACAGAGTAATATCAGCAGATTGGAAGGAGAAAACTATAATCCTTCACTTGAGTTTCTCAACCGGGTTGCCAAGGGACTGGATAAAGAGCTCCATATAGAGTTAAAGGACAGAACGGAGTGTAGAGGAGCATTACCTGCTACGGATTAAGCGCAGTGCCTTTTCATACTTACTCAAAATTTCACGGTTTAGCTTGTACTTGTTTGTGAAAAGGTCTGAGAGGGGCGCAAGTGCATCAGGCTCTCCGAAAAGCAGCTCAAGCTCAATTTCATAGAGGGGAGCCTCCTTGCCGCCTGCATAAATTGTGCCTTTGTCAATTGCAATTTCAACAAGCACGCCTTCAGGAAGTTTAAGAATGGCATGCTTTCTTGTGAACTTGATTTGACAGCTTTCAACCAGATGAGTGCCGGAAATAATGTCCAGGATTTGCTCCGGTGCACCCTGTTCAACCAGGAGAGGTATGCCCGCTTTTATGGTGGGGCTAACGCTCTGCCATTCATTTCTGGAGAAGAAATATCCAGTAATGTCCACAGAGGAGGTCTTAAGGGACGCCACAGAAACATCCCCCTCTTTTCTGAGGCGGAGTGACCAGCGCAAGTTTGATAGCGCACCTGCAGGAGTGTCATAGTACATTGAGGTCATTTCAGTCAGTTTGATGTCAGTGGAGATATATTCTGCTACCATAGGGTCGGAAAATATTTGTTCAGCCACAGTATCATTAGGAATGTGGAGCTTCATTTCAAGTTCGGTTGGCATATGTGGCACCTCATTTCATTTATTAGCGGAAAATCATCATCATTATACATTACGTGTTTATGTCCGTCAAATTTATTTCCCAAACCCGCTCTATTTCCCGACGTGTTTTTATGTGGACATGCTATATACTTCATTTACGAGGTTAAGTATAGGAGGGAGTGCAATGGACGGGAAAAGCATAAAATTTACACAGAGAACTGCAATCAGCATTTCAAAGATAGTTCCGAGTGTAATGTCAAATCCAACGGTAAAATTGGTTGCTGAGTGCATTTTAAGGGCTGTCTTGGGGTTTGTAGTATCACGTGCAGTAATATTTGGAGAGTATTCTCCATTTGGTATTGGATATGCTGTGGCTGCAGGGGGCACCATAGGAGGCCTATTTGGTGCTTTGGGTACTGTTTTGGGATATTCTGTTCTTTGGCAGATGGCGGACGGACTGAAATATGCCGCGGGCACAGTATTGGCTTTTTCCGCGGTGTATATTTTCAAAGGTCCCCCTTTTGCCAGGAACCGCTATTTCTTTCCTTCAGTTGCAACCGCATCTGCTTTTTTTGTAGGATCAGTGTTTGTTGCAGAGCGCGGCTTTAGAGCACAGGATGTTATACTTTTTATAACAGAGCTAATTTTGGTTTTTTCTACCGCTTATTTTTATCGTGAGGTTGTGGGAACACCTGCAAAAGCTGGAAGTATAAGAGGGGATGCCGCAACCATAAAAGCGGTATCACTCTATGTTTTGGCGGCTTCTATACTCATATCACTTGTGGATGTACGTATATTGGCTAGTATATCGGTGGGGCGTCTGTTAGCAACAATTTTTGTGATGGTTGCGGCCTTCCGTGGGAATATCGGTATAGGGAGCTCGGCCGGGATTGCAACCGGTATAGCTTTTGATATTTCCGGAGGAGGTGGTTTCTACAGTATGGCCTATGGATTTGCCGGACTGCTTGCTTCAATAGTTGGAAGGAACAGAAGACTCTCTACTGCAGTGGCATTTGTAATAGGTAATGCGGTTATAACTTTGGTGGGCAGTTCATCCGGTCTAAATTTGGTCTCTCTTTTTGAAGTGTTTGCAGGGTCAGTTATATTTATGTTACTACCGGACAGGCTTATGCCGGATATGAGTTTTTTTGATGTAGGGCACTCGGCAAGAATCAAGCAGACAGACAGGTTGACAAGTCTTATTAAGAAAAGAATGGACGGAGCAGCACGCGCTTTCACTGAATTATCAGATGCTGTAAAGACTACCATTGAGAACCCTACAGATAAGAACTATTATGATATATCCCGTGTTTTTGATCGCGCTGCGGACAAGACGTGTAGGG
This sequence comes from uncultured Oscillospiraceae bacterium, assembly GCA_964542515.1. Lineage (GTDB taxonomy): Bacteria > Bacillota > Clostridia > Oscillospirales > JAAYOS01 > CAZIVK01. Next base: position 8,078 of record CAZIVK010000045.1, read on the forward strand.
GGTGCGCGCTGAAGGGTTTCTGTTGGGACAGGGACAGCATTAACACCTACAATATTATGAATGACATGACTCAAAAGCTTGTCAAAAATGGGAAGCTGACTGTTGCTGACTTCCCTAAGGAGTTTGCGAGCAGGTGCTTGAAGTTGGAGAGCCTGGTAATGGCCATTAATAGTGAAATGAGATCCGCAATGACCCTCCGCAGATATAAAAGCCGTATAAATACCAGTAGGAATATAGCCGGAGGGCAGTTTTCAGATATTGCCAGCATCCTGAAGAGTGTAGCAGATGAGGTCACATGGGGTATAGAGGAGGACATCGACCTTGCACGGCAGATAGAGCGCTCTTTAAGGGAATTTACAGAGACATCCGTCCTGGTGTGGAGGGGCAACGGTGGTAGGATGAGGATCGATGTAAGTGGGAATGACCTTACAAAAGTCAGAAAACCTCTAATTGTGTTGTTGAGAGATTTAGAGAGAACACTGGACAAAAGATTTGGAGTACCGGAATATAGTCGTGATGAGTCCGGGGATCTAATAAGAGTGAGTGAGTCCGAACCTCTTACTGCCAAAATAGGGGTAGCAACGCATAAAAGAGCAGGAAGCAGCATCAGTGGAGACTGTGGAACCTACTTCAAAACAGATGAAGGAATGCTCTATGTCATACTGTCCGACGGTATGGGCAGCGGCCGTGAGGCTGCTATTGAGAGCGGGTCTGTAGTGAGGCTCATGGAGAAGTTTTTACGTGCAGGTGTTGAGGCTGAAGCGGCACTTAGTACGGTGAATTCGGCACTTATACTAAAGAATATGGAGGAGGGAGGTTTTGCAACTGTAGACGTATTTGAACTTGATATGTACGCAGGGGCAGGAAGAGTTTTTAAGTACGGTGCAGCACCCTCATTTATAGGAGATAGTAGAAGGACTCGTGGTAGATTTGGCAGATGTTGTGCAGGAGGAACGGGGAAGACCGGAAGGCCTGCTGAATCCCGCGCGCTAAAG
>CAZIVK010000046.1:0-9035 GCA_964542515.1 uncultured Oscillospiraceae bacterium
TTACATATACCGTCATTTATATCCATCAGTGTCCTTGTAGATATAACTAGTATGGTTTTATTCCCAGAGGGACCATGTCTACGTGAATTTGCTGTATAGTCCAACTCCTTAGCTGTTGCCATTACAACCTGCCTTGTCTCATCACTTACCAGTGGGTATCCATTTAGAACACGTGAAACGGTAGATATGGACACTCCTGCCCTGTCTGCAACGTCTCTGATTGTTGCCATATTGATCACGTCCTATCTATATTTGCCCCGCTTTGAACTTTGACTTACTAAAGAATACTATAGACAGTACCAGCGCAATTACAACAGATAGAGCTGAGGATATAAATACTGCTTCAAAGGAGACCAAGTCTATAATAGCACCCCAAATGATTGAACCTATCATAAATCCTATGTCCATTGGAATCATGAAGGTAGATGAAGCGGCGCTGCGACGCTCAGGTGGCGCTGCTTTAACTGCAGCCGCATTAAGAGCCGGAGCCGACATACCTTGACCGAACCCAAAAAGAATGCCCGCTGAAAAGAAAGCTATCTGGTTTCCAGGACTTACAAGCAACAAAATAAACGACACTATCAACATAAAATAACCGGGTAAGACTGATGATAAAATGCCGTACTTATCTGAAAGTTTACCTAGGGCTAGACGTGCTACTACAGTTGCGATGGCGTTAACCGTAAAAAACAGACCAGCGTTTGGTATCCCTTTTTTAGAGGCATAGAGGGTCAAAAACATGAAAACGGAACTTCCGGCGATAGTTGAAAAGAGAGCAACAATGGATGCAGGAATTGACTTCTTCTCCAGAAGAGTCCATATCATCTCAGCAAAGGGAAGTTTTTTGCCCTCCCCCTTTTTATTCTTAGCTGCTTTCTCAACGTCTAGGCGGTTACCCGGAAACTTTTCATCAGTTTCATATCTACCATAGAAAATTGCAACCAGGCATCCAGCAATTCCAAGTACAAAACAAAATATCATAACAGCTTTGAAAGCTAGAGCTGTGGCAAATAGAGCCAATGCAATAGTAGGCGTAATAGCATTTGACAGTGAGTTACCTAAACCGAAGTAGCCTATACCCTCTGACATCTTTTCACGTGGCGTCACGTCTACAACCATTACTGAAATAGCCGTGGTTGCAATAGCGTAACCAATCATCTGAACCACTCTGAAAAATATCAATAAGGGTATGGATGCTGCAAACCCACACAACAAACTCATAACTGCAAAGACAAACGAACCTATCACAATCAGCTTTCTTCTCCCTATCCGGTCTGTCAAGCTACCTCCAAATATGCGATAGATAAATGCCGTTATAGCCCCAACGGCTATCAAAGCCCCTGATAATGTGGCCCCAAACCCCAAAGCATCAATATGTAAGGAAGCCGTATTGCTAAAAGCTTGCGTGATTATGCTCAATGTTACGCTGATAGTGATTGCAGAAAGGAAATAGCGGTTAAAGATTTTCCACTTCTGAGTAGTTAACACCTTATCCAATTTTCAGACCCCACCCTTTAATTCTTAATTGTCCACGTTATTATAAAGCAATTAGAATATATTTGCAATAGTTTCTGAAAATATTATTGTTATTGCTGAAACACCAGAACACTACCTTGCGACAAGCACACCTAACATTTTAGCTATAGAGCTTGTCTGATACTCATTCACTACGCATCCTCTCAGCTCATACAATGATTCAGATATAACTATACCTTCAAACATACTATTTGAGAAATCAATAGACTTCAGGGGCGTTTTAAAGAAATTGACACCCACAAAGTTTGACTGGTGTGGCTCAAAATTCTTTAGTTTAGCTTCAGAGATATATGAGCTGGAAAAGTCACTGTTGTCAACTTTCACCTTGTCAAAATTTGATTTATCAAGACAGGCAAACTGCAGGTTTGTGTCAAAGAATGTTATATTCTTGAAGGATGAGTCGGTGAAATCCGCCCCCATCCCTTTACAGGAGTTGATACCGCATCTGCTGAAATAGGAGTTTCTAAAGTTTGAGTTTGAAAAATCACATCCGTTAAATATTACATCCACAAAGCTGGACTTCTCAAAATTACAATTTCTAAACTTGCAGTTATTAATAACAGAACCCTGAATTGAGACTGAGTAGAGGTCTATATCCTCAAAGCTCTCACCCTCAATAGTTACTCCAAAAATGTCAGATCCCTCATCAATATATTCCTTGCTCAGTAAAATAAAGTTGTCAACTACAGGACACTCCGCCGGGACCTTAGGCTTTACAATGTTCATATACTTTTTCCTTTATCCAAACTAAATTTCTACCGTGTAACATAAATATTATACTTCCCCGGGGGCAATATGTCAAAATGCTTCCGCTTATTGACATCGCCACAGTCAGGGTTTACAATATACTAAACATCGTGTCAAATCAACTTAATATTTACACTTTGTTAAACACTGTATGTAAAACAAAGGAGGAGTAAGTTTGAACCGCACTTATACCACATTTACGCAAGTCACTGATTGGGGTCCCTTCATAACAAAGATTGTTGTCCCCCTACCGGAGGAGGTTAAATCCGCCTCGCTATCTACTGATACCTTTAACGTTTATGTAGAAAAGCGCAACAAAATAACTGGTGAAATCCTCATGATGAGAAGAGGTTGGAACTCACCCGAGACCTTCCCTTCAAAAGGTTACCGCATCGTTACAGACGCCTACACATCGGATGATTTGGGAAATAGGACTGATTCGGGCTCTTTTGTAGCTCTGGAACTTGCCTATGGCCCGCTATACCCCATGGGTTCCGAAACAGCAAACCTAGAACACAATGTTTTTACATTTTGTGATTACCGCATAACTCAGGTAAAGCCAATTGAAACTGAAAAGGACTCACTCTCCGGTCTCGTCTATGATACATTCATGGGCGGGAGCAGACCACAGGTGGACGGTTGGGTAAACGGCGTCTCAACTTACCCGGATATGCCTATGCGCTACGGTTACTATGCACCTAAAATAGGTAGTGGAAAACGCCCCTTAATAATCTGGCTCCATGGTGCTGGCGAGGGTGGTTATGATACCACTATTGCCTATGCAGGAAATAAGGTTGTTAACCTCTCCTCTGAAAAGCTTCAAAAAATATTTGACGGAGCTTATGTACTTGCTCCTCAAATACCTACCATGTGGATGGATGATGGAAGTGGTAAGTACACTCAGTCCGGTAAGTCAAAATATGTAGAAGCTCTAAAGGCTCTGATTGATGAGTTTGTCACCCTCCGTTCCGACATTGACTCGGATCGCATCTACATAGGGGGATGCTCAAACGGTGGCTTTATGACTATGCGGATGATAATTGATTACCCGGGCTTCTTTGCCGCCGCATACCCTGTTTGTGAAGCACTCTACGACACCACAATTACAGACCAAAACATTCTAGACATAAAGGACACCCCCATCTGGTTTACACATGCCAAGAATGACCCTATTGTAAAACCTGAAGTAACTGTTGTCCCCACCTACGAACGTCTGATTAAAGCTGGCGCAAACAATGTACACTTTTCATTCTTTGACAAAGTTGTAGACACCTCAGGACTCTTCAAGGACGCTGATGGCAACCCCTATGAGTACTTCGGACACGGTTCCTGGATCTATATGCTAAACGATGAATGCATTAACGACTACAACGACCAGCCGGTACAGGTAGATGGAAAGCCCGTAACCCTACTCCAGTGGATGGCACTTCAATCAAATTAGGAAAAGAGGCGTTGCCCGGGTGGGCAACGCCTTCACTATATCTCTCTTGGTCCTGCAATTACTTCCTTACCCACATACAGGATGCCGTTGGGCTTTGTTTTACGGGTCCACTTAACCAGGGTGGCGCACCCATTTGTGATTTCTATGGCTGTAATGCTTTGGGGGTGTACACTGCTTCCCGTGTTGTAGTAGGGCAGCTCGGATGGGCCTGGAATTGTTGGGCGATGGGTGTGCCCGGCCATGAGGGGTTGGTTGTTTGCCTTTATCCATCTTAGCAGGCCCCGCTCCACCCTCTTTCTGAGGGTATAGTTTTTGGCGGCACTGGTTGGGTCTTTGTAGCCTATAAGCTCCAGCCTCCTCCATGCATGGCGCACAAAAAATCCAGTCACTACTGATAATACGGAGTTGATGAAATCTGCCTGGTGTCCATGGAGCAAAAATATACTTTTCCCTGTATCAACGTGCTCCAGCAAAAGACTTTCATGCATCTCGATGTGTTTAAAAAAGCTGGGAGATCTCTTGGGATGTGATTTTACTATGTCGTGGTTTCCAAATAGCATATAAAGCCTATTCTTGGCATGAAACTCAGCCAGTAGGCTGAATGTCTCACTGTACACCTCCACTATATCAGACATGTTCTTGATTTCCCAGAGCTCATCCCCATCGCCCAGCTCTATATAGGTGAACCCGTCCAAGCAGTAGCGCTGCAGTGCAGAAAAGAATATATCTTGGTTCTTTAGAAAGTTATCTGTGCGCCCACCATCACCCCGATGGCAGTCGCTCATAATGGCGAACTTCGAGTTGTTGTTAAATTTGATAACTTTGGCCCTATTAAAGGCGTTAGTAATTCTTTTTTGAGAAAACATATATCCACCTATGTAGCCGAGGCATGCTCTTGCACGCCTCTATACTCCACCCTTGTTTTTACCGGATATAAGAGATTTGCTAGCTTTGTACATTTTCTTTGATTTTCCCATGGTCTTTATCTTCATGAAAAGCAGAGGACTGACCTTTCTGACGTACTCAAGCTTTTCGGTGGTTGTTTTAAATGACTTCGTCATCTTATTGTAGGTGTTACAGAAGTATTTATTCATACTTTGTGAGAACTTCATAGCAATTTTGGTCCTGGATTTTGGTTGCTCCGACTTAGGTGTACCAAAAGTTATTTTGACAACGAGCCCCTCCACCGAGGTGTCCTCGTCAGTATAACCCATCTTAGTCAGCGCTTCGAGAAACACATTGCGCATTTCCGGTGACTTAAGTTCAACTTTATACTCCACCATTAACTCGTGTGGTTCAGAAAACTCGCCTAAAATAAAACCGGTGAGCCACCAATGTGTGCCACTTCTTGAGAACATCTTTTTTGAGTTCTTATATAGTACCATGGACATATTTAGGTGGTCCTCTTCGTCAGTTCTGTCATAAAAAGTTCCGTAGAAAACTCCAGGAATATCAAGATCCGGACCGGTTGTAGTATATACGCCAATCTCAGCCCCTGTTGTCATGCCATACTGTCCCTTCCAGAACTCCACAAGCCACTTTTTTCCTCCGTACTCAAAGCGGACGGGTTCAGAATCTATTATAAGATTAATACTTGGTGCAGCTTCATCGTATAGCCGGCAGTATCCATGTTGCCTCTGCCACGGGTTAACCATAGAGTAGAAAATATCCTGTCCCGCGTCATATGTGAACCCCGACTCCTCTATGACTTTTAGAACACTTTCATTGTCCAGCTCAGTTATCTTCATAGTGATCCCTCAAATCTTTATAGATGTGCTGTAATACATACTATTCAGAGGCAGCGGTTCATGTTAAAAAAAGATGCCCCACCTAAGAACCGTTAAGTTCCCAGTGAGGCATCCCAGTAATTACTACTATTAGATACTACTTCTTAAGCGTTGCGGCAAACTTGCCGATTTTCCTGTCATGGAAAGATATGTGGTTAGTCAACCAGTCAATCACCATGCGGTTTGCATTCATTATAACTATAATGTTACCACCTGACTGGGCGTAGCTCTCCTTCAGCTTAGCAAGTTCTGCAATAAAACCGGTATGTAGCTTCTTTTGGGTGGCGTACTCCGGGTAGTGAATTGACATCATGTACTGTTCTTCATCTGCAAAGTGCTGTTTGGTATAGGAGTCTAAAAAGTCCAAAAGCTCCCCAATAATCTCTTTGGATTTTCCTGTTTTGCCCGCGTCAAAGAGATCATCCGCTTTCTCAAACCAAATCTTATGCTGTTTGTCAATTGCGTCTACACCTACGGTGAGATCGGGTGTCCAACTTATTGCCATAATATGTCCTCCTTATTGATGCTTGGTAATTTTTGATGTATACTACTATTATAGCACCTATAAGGAGGGTTTTCATCATGCAAAATGGAATTTTTTTAGTTGTTGTTATAGATGGGCAGGGAGGGGGCATCGGCAAGACCCTTGTTGAAAAGATCCGCTCCATGTATCCAAAGGGGTCACCCGTCAGAATTTGCGCCATTGGCACTAACTCATCGGCAACAAACCGTATGCTTAAGGCAGGCGCTGATGAGGGCGCAACCGGAGAGAATGCCGTGATGCTTGGATGCACGCGGGCGGATGTCATTATAGGTCCTCTAGCAATCATTGCTGCAAACTCAATGCTGGGGGAGCTTACACACGGAATGGCCACAGCAATATCCTCCAGCAACGCAAAAAAAATCCTCATCCCCCTAGATAAATGCAATATCTATATAGCTGTTGAAAGTATGCCATCAATTGACGTCAGCATCAATCAGGCAGTCAAGCTCTTAGCTGATACTGTGGACACGTATACGGTGTGAGCAGAAGCAAGAACGGAGTTTATTTATGACAGGATCACCGTACCTAAGGCAATATGTTACTGTAAATCCGGGGTCCATTAAGCAGCAAAATCAGAGAGCAGTCCTTGCCCACCTACATTCCCTCGGATTATTATCTGTAGCGGATTTAGCGTTTCTTCTAAACCTAAGTAAAACCACAATCTCAAAAATTCTTGTATCACTGTGTAACGGCGGGGCTGTGGTCTCTGCAGGCAAAGGTGCCTCCACCTTCTCAGGCGGCAAAAAGCCGGAGTTGTTCCGTCTTAAAGCAAACTACAAGTTTATTATAGTACTATATGCACATGGCAATTACTTTGAAATTGCTGTTCTAAACTTTGATTCCAAGATACTATATAGAGCTTCAGAGCCTGGCTTAACATTTACTAGCTATTCTGAGGCACTTGAAATTGCCGTTAAAATGATTAATTCAACAATAAAGGAGCTAAAAATAGAACCGGAAAACCTTTACAATATTACAGTTATTGGTACAGGGCTCATTGACTCTAAATACGGTGTTCTGCACTACTCCATAGAGCACAATTGGCCCCAAGACATCAAGGTTGTGGATGATCTAATCCTTAAGGTCTCCACCCCACCGGAAAGCGTCAGCTTTATAAGTGCCCGTGAAGCAACCGGATATGCAGAACTTCTGTCCTCCGCCAACTTCACCTTGAACAAAATTATACTTGTCACATCTGACATGCGTTGTGGCGGCTCTATCTTATCAAACCACGAGGTACAAAACGGATCCAATGGACTTCTGGGTGAGTTTGGGCACATGATCTTAGACCCCTCATCTGACATTGTATGTTCCTGTGGTAACAGGGGCTGCTTTGACTCCCTCATAAAGGAAGATACCCTGCTTGCCTCGGCGTACAACCTGGCTGCAGAGTATCCTGATTCCCTTATAAATGAAAAGATATACGCTGGCACCCTCACAGTAGATGACATCTTTTTAGCATTCTCTTTAGAGGACCCTCTGGGAGTTGCCATGTTGGATAAAATGGCTGATTGGTTTTATTACTTTATTCACAACATGATCATAGTACATGAACCTGACAAAATCATTATACAGGGTCTTTACACAAAAGGCGGACAGAAGTTTCTAAACCTGCTGCATAAAAAGATAAAAACCTGTCCTTTTTATGGAGTCACTAGATCTGTCGGCTTGACCTTTGCCCAGTACCCAGCCGAGGACGCACCGTTCATAGGCGCAGCTCACCTTGCCACACATAAGTTTATTGATTATGGGGAACTTTCGGCTTTCGAATAAAGCCTACATAGACTATGACTGCGGCATATCCCCAGAAGTATGCACTCATATAGGGCACTTCAAAGATGTTCTCTGTAAGGCAATGTACAAGTACACCTACTGATCCGGCAAAGAGGCCCTTAATCAACATGGAGATGGACTCCTTACGAGTGCGGTAGATTGCCCTCAGTGAGACATATACGTATGTGGCAAGTGTCATAACATATCCAACAAGACCAAGGTACCCCATTTCAACCAATGTCTTAAGATAATAGTTATCCATATAAAAGTAACTGATTCTGCCGTCTATCTGGTTTTGCATGGCTACTGCGCCACCAAAGCGTCCCAATCCAAATCCAAAGAGGGGACTTGAGCTGCTCAGGAGCATAAGGCCCTCACGGCGCCTGCCACCCCTGCCCCCGTACATATTTGCTTTGTCAAACTCTGATGTAAACAGGAATGTTATCCTGTTGGCCACCTGTGGAATAAACACTGCAACACCTATAGCAAGTGCTATTAGAGCTAAAAGCTTACGGTCCCTCAATATAGCAAAGACAAACACCGCCACAGCCATGCCCAACCATGCCCCTCGGGAAAAGGTTACAAGACACGCCACACATATAAGCATGGTACATCCCCAGAGAAGTAGCTTTGCAGAGTACGACTTGAGTTTATAGGCAAAGGACGCCGTCAAAGGAGCTACCATTACGCAGAAGGAACCCATAATATTGGGGCTTCCAAAAATTGAGAACACACGGGTTCTTACCCCTACCTCTGCTTGAGACACCCAGGTCTCTGGGATATCCACCCCAACAACAAACTGGTATACACCGTGGAGTGCAATAGCGGTCCCTATACCAACCATTGTCCAACAGAACAGCTGGACATCGGAATCGTCTTTCATAACTCTTGTGAGCACAAAGAACCATAACATGTACTGGACCACTGCCCTATACCCGGCTATAGCAATGTTCATGTAGGGAGAGACAACACAGAGTAACATAAACCCAAGACCCATGAACAACAAAATAGGCATATCCAGAGGATTTGTCCGTGTCTCCAGTGCCTTTGGTGTGAACATACGCATAAAGATGGCATATGCAAACCCAAAGAGAAGGAAGGCCTCATCCCATACAGAGGCAATACCCGCTACAGGCACATATGATCTTAAAATAAAGTCAACAGGTAGGTATAGAGCAAACACCGCCACTATCAGCTTATGTGTCCC
>CAZIVK010000047.1:0-9031 GCA_964542515.1 uncultured Oscillospiraceae bacterium
ATCAGTCACTTCCTCTCTTTACTCAGATTTGTTGCCTCGGGCCACCGCCCAGGAATCTCCTACCGCCAAATAGTCCACCAAAACCGGCTCTATTGGCAGCCAGAAGGTTGTCTATGAATTCTTTATCAAAATCGTAGCGCATCTCACAATTTGTATCAAATATCATTGTAGCGTCCTTATCTTCATTTACTGGATGCCACAGTGGCATATGAGTATGGTTTGGGTTACCTGCACGTGCAAACGCTACCCATGCATCCGTCATGACATCCTGAAGCCACTCAGACACTCCTGGTATATATGACGCTTCTAAATACTCCGCATTGTGAAACATGTATGCTTCCTCTGCGTTATGCCATGCCAGAGTCCCTCCAAGGTAAGGCATATCTAGTGCAAACATGTATGTGTAACAAGGAGCGCAACCAGCAGCTGCGCGTGCCCTAGAGTATGCAGTAACACCCGTACGGAACATGGTATCCATCAACGGCGCAAATGCCTCATCCTTACCGGGATAGGCTTTCCTAAAATTAGCAAGTACCACTTCCTGGTTAGCACCAAATACTTTGTCATACAGCTCTTTGCGCTGTTCTGTTGTCCAGTCTTTAACCGCCGCTTCATAGGGACTATACGTTGCATTACCAGCAAACTCACCTGTATTTGAGCCAATCATAACAGGAATGCTACTGGTTTCAGGACGGATGCCTGCTTGGGACAGAGCGTTACCTTTGTAGAAATCATTGTCATAGACAGGACCCCAACCCACTCTTGCACCGGTAGCCGCCAGCTGTGCAGACGCCTCATGAGCAGCGCGATTCAGCTTGTAAATGGGTACCTTCTGGATCTCATCCGCATTTTCCGGTGCAATCCCAAGATTCTCAAGTACCAGTGCAGATAGCTTTTGTGCATCAGCAGGCATGGTGTTGTTAGCATTTGCAGTCATACCTGACTGAATAACGGCTTGCTGATAAAGTCCATCTGCTGAAGGGATTTGTAACAGGGCGGCAACTTTTCCTCCGCCACCGGACTGCCCCATGATAGTCACGTTGTCCGGGTCACCACCAAATGCAGCAATATTATCACGTATCCACTGGAGTGCTGCCACAATGTCTGCCATCCCTACGTTTGCGGAATACCTAAACTTTTCCCCGTACCCGGACATATCCAAAAATCCAAGTACGTTTAGGCGATGGTTCAAACTAACCACCACAACATCGCCATGCTTTGACAGGTCCTCTCCGTCATATGCATAGAGCTCAACACTTGATCCGGATGAAAAACCTCCACCATGTATCCAGAGCATAACCGGTTTCTTTGCATCATTTTGAATGCACTGCGTCCAGATATTCAGGTACTGACAGTGTTCATCCTGCGGGTAATAGAAATGAGGGACGTAGTATGCATCGTGGGCAATTCCGGTTTGAATCTCCGTGCAAACCGGACCAAAAATGATGGCTTCTTTTACACCATCCCACGGTTGTACCGGTTGTGGCATTTCGAAACGGTTAGCATCGGCGTATTTGATACCGCGGAATATGTAGGTCTCTTCAACAATTAGTCCACGAAGTTTTCCGTCTCTCGTTTGAACGATGGGCTCGTCATGGTTACATATGACCGCTCTATGGAGTCTTTTGGGAAACAAAACAATCGCCTCACTTTCTTTAAACTTACTTAAATTGTATCATGCAAAGCCTATTTTTTATATACCAGAATAACACATTTTCACATTATTTCACTGCTTTATTACGTCATATCTCTAGCAAAACAGACTGCCCCCTATCCACTTGATAGGGGGCAGTTGAATTATTTGTTCAGCAGATTGTACAGCACCTGAGCCATCTGTGCTCGTGTGGAGCTGCCGGTAGGATCTAGCTTGCCGTTAGAGCCTGATACTATCCCTGCCTCTACAAAGTAGGTAATAGCCTCATGTGCATAGGTGGCAATTTCAGTGTTGTCTACAAAACTTGAGCTGGTCTTGTCAGAATCTTTTTGGGGAAGTCTGTCAAGGATTTCAAGGACGTTGTATAACAGCGTGAACATTTCTTGGCGGGAGATTGACTTCTCTGGAGCAAAGCTGTTGTTCCCCACACCCTTTGAAATGTTCAGCTGCTTAGCTGCTGCAAGGTAGCCGGCGTAATAACTGTTGCCTGCATCGGAGAAGTTGTCTCCTGTCCTCTCCTCTATACCGTAGGCTCGTAGTAGCAGTGTGATAAATTGACCTCGGGTCAGTACTGCCTCTGGAGAGAATGTGGTAGCTGATGTTCCTGATGTTATTTCCCGTGCAGCAAGAAAACGTACTGCCGGTGCATACCACGCACTCTGTGACACATCATCAAAACTGATAGGATTGTAGCCTACAGCGTACTTTGAGAGGTGTGAGGTTCGGAAAATCATTCTGCCGCTAGCGGAGTCATATCTGCAGTCTGGGATTATTGTACGTTCACCGCTGTCATCCAGATAGTATACTACCAAGCCATTGGGGTCTTCATCCGATGCAATTGTATACGGGATGCTCCCTTCAACTTGGTCACCTATCTGAGAAATTGTAGCATCAGTAGACGGAGGAACAACGCTGCCGTAATTCAGAACTGTCAGCTCAATGCTATCACTTCTAAAGTCATCGCTTAACAGCATGTCAAATAGACTTCCATCTGAGCCAAAGCCATCCTCTGACATGATTCTCATTGACACCTCTGGTAATGCGTATGCCGTGATAGTGGCGCTTCCCGGTCTATGTGCCGTTATAACTCCGCTATCGCTAACTGAAGCAATGGTGGGGTTGGATGAGCGATATGCCATGGTATAGGTTATATTCTCATTTACGGTGGTTACTTCAGGTATGAGCGTATGGCCTGCACCTTGGAACAAAGTTAACGTTTCATTCTCCAGAATGATGGAACTGATGGCTGCTATATTGTCACCGTAGGAATCATTCAGATTCTTTATAACTGTACTCTGACGGGAGATGATGGTTTCATCCCCGGATACAATGCATACACTAAGGTCCGCACTGCCACCAATCACACCATCTATTGCCCTCAAATCACTATTTGGGAGAGTGAAAGTTTCATTAACTATAAAGAACTCCTTGGCTAGAACATCCTCTGCCAGCGGAATACGCTTTATTTCCCTCAGTTGTCCATCCACTTCTACAAGGCTAAGGATTAGCGTACCTGAGCCAATTGGTTTGTTGCCCGTGTGAAGTACCTCTGTATAGAATGAGTAGTAATCCTGAGCCACATGGTTTAGACGCAGTATGTTGAAATCAAATTCAGTGGAATAGGGGAACGCTGTCTCCTTTGTGGCAAGTACAGCAGTTTCACCTGCATTGGGGTCAAAAGCTGATAACACTGCATTTATAGTGAGACCATCTAGATTTTCAGGTGCATAGTCTATAGTAGCAGCAACGGTTTCACCACCACAAACATCTTGTTCTAGCTCCACAGTACCTATTGGTATTTGAACACCGTTCTGTAACGCAAAGAAATCTACAGATACGTCTGACAGTGCCATCAAACTCAGGTTTTTGAAGCTTGCTGTGATAGGGGTGGACTCGCCGGGTTGCGGGTGCTCTGTGCCAAAGGCAATATCATCTGGAATTTCCGCCCTGACAGCGGGAAGCAGAGTCATGCAAACCATCTCGGGAGGTGAGTTAGTTTCCAAGTCATCCTTCTTAGCAACCAATAAAATATGTCCGTCCGCCATAACAGCAGCGCTAACATCACTGTACTTACCAGGCCCTGCAGTGAGCTGCACCTTGCCGCTCCAATTTCCATATCCGGCAGGGGCAGGAGCAGCTACATCCCCCTGTACTTCCTCATACCCATAATATACAGAGGCATAAATCTGGTGCTCGCTTACGCTGTCCGGGTCCACATAGCGGAGCGTTGGCTCAGTCCAAACCAGATAGAGCTTGCGGTCATCACCAACAAGTACCTGATAGTCTGTAGCTAAATTGTCCTTGTCAGTGCCGTCAAGTGCTATGCTCGCTGCTTTAGGTAGCAGGTCTATATGGGTTTTGTCATCTGTGCCGTCGACGCCTGGATCATCCCAATGAGAAGGTTCATGATTCAGCAACAGATCAGCGTCTACATAATACACGGAGCTGTTTGACGTATAGAACAGATAGAGCCTATTGTGGTAGGTTGCAAACTGAGGGCTCTCATTGACAGTGTTTACTGCGTCCCCGGGGTAGATATCGGAGACCTTAAGTGCGTCAGTAAACACATTAGTAGCAAAGCTGTAGGTCATTAGATAGACATCCCTGTCCTCAGCGGTTTCCAGGTCATTGTCCGAATCAACAGTGTAGGAAATGTACGCCATACCGTTTTTACATGTAGCAGTAATATCTAGGATTAGAGGATCTTCTATGCCGGTCACAGAAGTTTTTGGGAAAAGTTGTCCTTTGAAGTATGTATCCCAAAACCCATAGCTGCTCTCCTCCGCTATCTCCGGATATCCAAATTCTGGGTCTGTGTAGCTGAGGAATTTGTTGCTTTTTGTATCATATATGCGATATGCCACGGTGGAGTAGTATCCATTTTCACTTGTATCAAAGAGGTCTGCAGCTCTGAAAGTGCGGTCTGCGTCCGATGTGTAGTCTGACTTCATATATAGAATAATAAGCTTCTGGTTTACAGCATCATATGCGGCAGTAGCATGGCTGTTTGTGAAAAAGTCGCCTACAAGGCTGCCATCTTCATCCTCAACAGCAGTGTACTCTGTGACCCTTATGGGTTCACTCCAGGTACAGGTCTCCTTATCAAAGAACAGCATCTCCAACTCCGCCTGCTCTAAGAGTTGCTCCATTTTGGTGGTGCTGCTGACAAATGTTCCAATGGTAGAGTAGATACAGGCTATGCGGTCACCTAGGTCTATGAGGTTGGGCATAGAGTCTGTTGTACCATCGTCATTAAGTAAGACAGGTTCACCGTATGAGGTCCCGTTGTTATCAGAAATAGAATAATATAGTGCCGCCTTGTTATAGGCGTCCCGATCTGAGGCAGTATCAATAAAGACCATCAGCAAACTGTTGTCGCCAACACGCATGGTCTGGGTGTCCGGGTTGGGATAAACACCGGTGAGGAGTGTTGCTTCGGTAAAGCCATAAGCACCCGGGCCGGGATTTTGTGGTGGGAGGTCTTTACCTAGCCAGCTGCTGCGTTCATATTCCACCTCAACAGGAGCAAAAAAGTCAAACTCCTCTGTGGCCTCAGGATCGTAGAGCGCAAACATATATTGACTTCCAAATAGGTTATATTCAACACTTCCAAAGTTCTTACTGTACACTTGGATACCAAAAGTTTTTACAGACATGCCTGCCTTTAGAGTGACGACTCCACTGTTGTGGCTAGCAGTGGTAAAGATCAACCTGAACTCGGCACTACCCTCCACCTCCACAGATCCAATTGAGAAATTACCCGCAATTGATAGGGAGATTTTTGGCTGAACAATCAACCCACCCTCAAAGTAGTAGCGGTAGTTGTCGTCTTTAAACATGTTTGAATCTGTGTACTCAAAGTTACCGTATTCATCCATGTAGTTTTTAAGGGGAGTTGTTTGGCCTACCCGTGTCACAGGGGTGACCTTAATAAATCCTGTAACCTCACCGCCAATATCAAGCTTTGCAACAATGGTAAGTCCTACGGGGAGAGTAACACTTGTTTCATGGTGTAGTTCACTGTCGTTACTTAGTGTCACCATCATCTGCAATGAGCCAAAATAGTAGTTTTTCTCCTCACTACTGTACTTAATAATAAGCTCTAAGCTTGCTTTGACCTTTATTTTTGAACTGACACTTGTCTTGCTCTTTACGTTTGAGTCCTCTTTTTCAGGTGCAGTACTGTTTTTATCGATTATTTCCTTTTTGGCAGCCTCACCTTCAGCTCCCGGTTTACCGGTCTGGTGGAGAATTTTCTCGGTTCCCTCAAAGGCCTTTTCATCTCCGATGCGTATTGTATATGTATCTCCAACAGGCAGTACATCTGTGCTTACTGATCCTAGGTTCAACCCTCCGGCAACAGAATCAAACAGAGGTATTACTACCGATTCCACTGGCGATACAAAGGATGGCAGCCCAACCGGGCTCTTGATGGACGGGCGGAACTCATAACCGGTATTGTATTCTACAGTCTCATTACCATTTTGGTCCATAAGCACAGCCTTTAGTGTGTCCCCGGCTTGGAAAGCTTTATAAACATCATCAACCTTGTACTTAGCTGTGCCATAATTAACCGGAACGGTAGTCTTGGAGCGCTGCACACCATCCTCGTCATAAACTATAAAATTCACATTATCCACTGCTATATTGCTCTCTAGGGATGCCACGTCTAGCGCAAATGTCACGTCCAATTCCTTGTTTAGTGTAATGACACTACCCGCTACAGTGTTTCCCTTGGAGGTGGTTGAAGCGGATATGCTCACAGGACGCATACTTGAAAACAGTGGGATAACATAGTTACTGCCGGAGAGTGAAGGCACTATGTAATCCGAATAGAAGGAGGCAGTTCCGTTCCTAATGCTGAGAAAATATGGGGCATTCTTCAAAACATTATTTACATCAAAGGCAAACTTACCCCTGTAATTTGAAACAGTAGCGTAGGAGGGGTCAGCACCTTCTGTGGTCTGGTTGTAGCTTCCACCCATAACAGTTGAGGCATCACTGACCGGAACCAACTTCTTAATAGTCACACCGGTACGGTCCACTGCTGTGGCGTAGCCATGATAGATATCGTATTCATAGGTTTTTAGGTAGCCAGTCACCTGCCCTGTAGTAAAGGGACCCGCAAGAGGCACAAAGCTGTAGTAATAAAGAGTCTGGGGCTGGTTGATGCGGGAACGCAGCAAGTCACCGTAAAGGGTGTACTTATAGTCGGCGTCCAACTCCCCGTCACCATTGTAGTCATAACGGAGAAATAGGTTTCCATTGTTGTCCCGGATTTCATTGTCGTCCAGTCTACCGTTAAAATTGGTATCACCTGAGCGGTTGGTCCATTGAGTTGTGTAGCCCTCTGGTGGTATAACAAGTATATTTACCTCCTGACCCGATTTTACACCTGTCAGTTCACCACTGTCTGTGAAGGTTATCCCCCCTGACTCAACACCGGTAATTCCCATGCTGAGTTTGCCTACTAGGTTATTATCCATATCGGGATCACGTCTTACTGCAAAACTCCTCTCCCCAAATATTGGGGTTACTATGTTTTCTTCATCCAGTGTTAAGGTTATTACACCTGCGTTTTCTGCACCAACAACCTCAGTTTTCTTACTGACGCTGCTACTCATCCCTACAGATGTATAAAAACCCGTAATAGCGTTTTCACCTTGTCCTACTCCAACAAGATTTATTGTATCTCCCACACGTAGTGTAATTTGTGCGTCTTCGTCTGGATTATTATTCTTTGTAAATGTTACGTTTGCATCCCCTGTGGTATCTGGGAAGGTCACACCCTGTACGTGTCCCTTTCCGCGGTCTGATCCAGCGATACTGACGCTAAGCTTTGCGGCATCACGTTCAAAAACAGGCTGAATGAGAAAGGTTCCGTCACTTAGAGCGTAACTGCCATACTTATTTAAAAAAACGTCATTTACTATAGGTGTAGCGCCTGTTCTTCCCGTAGGAATTGTTATATAATTGGCCTTGTTGCTGTCCCGGTTGTCATATATTCTCAGTTCCTTGAGGTAATAGCCGGTCTCGACATCCTTTGTAGAGATATCTAATATATGATTTTGGGACATGTAGACTCCATCAACCACATTATCCGGATTAAAGTAGTCCCTTATCTCGATAGTTCCCGGAATGACGGTGCTTGGAGTGGAAGTTCCTGATGCAAAATCAAATGTGTATTTAGTGTCTTGGGTAGGTACAACTTCAAACTTATAGTGCTTAAAATTGAGTGTAAGCGAGTATAGGCGGATAGCACCATAGTCCCTATTTCCATTCTGAATGTAGAATGCCAGGCTAAAGGGGTCTGTGTTGTTCATAGCACTAAAGTTGACATTAAGGTTTACCTTTTTGTCGTCATAGCCCTCCCGCCCTCTTATGAGCTTGCCGCTACTTGTTGTGCTACCCTGTTTCAAATCTGTCCAGATATCCACATCAAAGTTATTCTCATGTCCGCACTCATATAGGGTCATGTCCGTTTTAATGGAGGAGAGCATGTTTTTATACAGGCTCCGCCTCAGACGTACCCCGCTCCTCATTTGATTATTTTCAATTTTTACTTCATACCAGCCGGCACCGGTGCGTTTAAAGGTTGCATATGTATTGCCGACTTTATCAAAGTTAGCTTCAACACCGCCGGGCCCCGCGTCCGAACCTCCATATGTAATACTTGGGACTCCAAGCGTCACCGGCTTTAGAGCATAAGATCCCATCAGTATTGGAAGAGCTGCAACGTTTCTAGAGGTTGCACGTAGCTCATTTGGTATTATTACCTTCACAGTGTCATTTCCAGATATGGCACAGGAGCCGTTAGAGAGCATCTGGACCATAAACGTCAGTTCCTGACCGCTTGTGTTGACATCTACAGGAACTGAAATTGTAAGAGTCTCCTGGCCCGGCAAAAAGAGAATCTCCTCTGTAGTGGCAGTATAATTCAAGTCCGCCTCAGCACTAGCATCTATGGTGATCAGAGTACCACCGGCATAATTATTTAGCCCTGCGGTACGTACAAGTGTAACCTCTGCTGTGCCACTTTCTGCTGTGTAGCTTTCCGCTGAAAACTGCAGTACGGGCATCTCCAATTCCTCGTCATCCACAATATTGACTATGGTTTCCCTTTGGTCTCCTATGACACCTCCGCCGGAAACACTTGTCATCACCAGGATCAGCTGCTCCTCAGCTTCCGAAATATCGTCATTAATTATCTCTATATCAAAGCTCTTATACCGCTCACCCGACTCAAACACCAGTGTGAACTCTTTACCGGGGATGTCTGCGTAATAGTCCTCAACCGCCTCCCGGGCAGTCTGTACCATTTCAGACTTCTCCTGTTCCGTATATTGTATGCGGTCAGATTTTGTACCAGTAGCAGCT
>CAZIVK010000048.1:0-8972 GCA_964542515.1 uncultured Oscillospiraceae bacterium
TTGCGGGTGAGGGGGATATGGTTCTTATTTGTGGCTCACTCTATGTCATAGGTGCTGCAAAAACATACATCAGGGAGCACAAATAAAACAGTTTTCTTTTGGAAACTATAAGCCTTGAGGTGATAAACTTGTTGAATGTATATTTAAGGGCCCAGCTTACAGACGTCTCTGTAAAGGCGGAGAGCTGTAAGCTAGGGCGGTTTAGAAATCTTGTGGACGAGGTCGAGGAGTTGCATCACCGCGTCTCCAAAGGCACCAGCACCACCAAAGACTACAACAAGGTCAGAACTAACCTGAACAAGCTTAGCAAACAGGGAATATACGCTGAGAGACAGGGAATGGAGTTCCGTAAAGAACATCGCAGGGGATCCTTTTATTTTAACGAGCTTATAGAGCAACTGGCTATGTGGGAGGAAAAGACCTACGAGTCTTTCCGCAAGGACAACCCTACATCACCGTCCATTGAAATGCTAATGCGCATTCCTGCCTGTAAAAAAGCCCTCAAGCATATGAGCCTTATCAATATTGCTCAGATTATATATGTAGAGGAACATGTAAAAAGCAGCATAGAGAGGCTTATCCCCGCGCATCCAAAGGATGAGTACCCAAAAGCTCGTGTCATGCGCCGTGAATTTATCATACACTACGGCTATACCAACACAGGCAAGACATATCATGCACTTCAAAGGCTCAAACAAGCTGACAAGGGTGTGTACTTGTCACCCTTGAGATTGCTTGCTCTAGAGGTTCAGGAGACCCTCAATATGAGCGACGTGCCCTGCAGCCTCCTCACCGGTGAGGAGGAGGACATACTGGAGAATGCAAATCATATGTCCTCAACCGTGGAGAAGCTGGATATAAACCAGTACTATGATGTTTGCGTCATAGATGAGTGCCAGATGATTGGGGACAGCCAAAGGGGATTTGCTTGGACCCGTGCTATACTGGGAGTTAGGTCTCCTGAAATTCACCTGTGTTGTGCACCTGAGGCCCTTGGTCTCTTGAAAAAGATTATATCTGAGTGTGGAGAGACATACACCCTGACTGAACACGTCAGAAACACTGAACTTGTCTATGTAAACGAGCCCTTTGACATCCGCTCCAATGTAGAACCCGGTGACGCACTTGTTGCATTTTCTAAGAAAAAGGTGCTTGGGATAGCCAGTGAACTCTACGCTATGGGCATCAAGGCCAGTGTTATTTATGGCGCCCTCCCTTATAACACAAGAAAAAAACAGCTTGAACGCTTTCTCTCCGGGGAAACCACCGCCGTAGTTGCTACTGATGCCATCGGGATGGGTCTAAACCTGCCCATACGTAGGGTTATCTTTATGGAGGATGAGAAGTACGACGGGACTGAAGTCCGCAGATTGAGGCAAAACGAAGTCAAGCAGATTGCCGGCCGTGCAGGACGCATGGGCATCTACGACACTGGATACGTCCTCTCCCAAGAGGGCGCAGAAGGTATCGACACACTGCTGTATGAACTCAACGACAACCTTAGTAAAGCGTATCTTGGATTTTCCGAAATCCTCCTAACCATTGACACCGATATACTAGATGTACTAAAAATTTGGTACTCTATGCGTACAAGCTCACTCTATACCAAAACAGACATTACAAGGGCGCTGTTTCTAATAAATGAACTGCGTATAAGAGGCATGGATTTTCCAAAAGGGGACTTGCTTAGGCTTACAAATATCCCTTTTTCGGAGGACAACCAGGAGGTGTTTGCCCTGTGGCTGCACTATTGTTCAAATTACAAAAAAAATATGGGCATACCTCTTCCTCTTCTTAGGGATGAGAGCCTTTACGGCCTTGAGGACTACTACAAATGCATAGATCTCTACTACTCCTTCAGTAAAGCTATTGGAGCGCCGTACTCACTTGAGCTCATCCGTAAAAGAAAACAGGAGACAGCAGATAAAATAAATGAAATACTCATATCCCAGATCCTCAGCCAGGGCAAGGTCTGTAGTTCATGCGGAAGAAATCTTGAGTGGGACTACCCCTACGGAATATGTGAAAAATGTTTTGTTAGAATACGGCTGAGGCGGGGATCCAATACAGATAAATAGCAACAATTTAATACAGCTGTCTTTTTTCAACAAAAGACGACAGCACCACTGTGGTAAAATCACGTCATGCGGACAAGCTTCGCATGGCGTTTTTATGTTTTTGGAGGTAAATTATGAGCTTAAAAATAGTTGATACAAGCGAGGGTATTCTGGTCTCTATAAATGGGGACCTGGATCATCATGCAGCAAAGAATATCATTAAGGAGATAAACCTGATTATGGATGACTATATCGGAACCACGTGCATTTTGGATATGGCTGATGTAGGATTTATGGACAGCTCGGGTATCGCCGTAATTCTTCTTCTTCACAGAAAGATGGAGGAGATAGGAGGATCTTTGAGGGTGAGAAATGTAACAAAGCAAGCAATGAAAGTTTTTGATGCTGCGGGGCTTAGACGCCTTGTAAAATTTGAAATATAGAGGAGGTACATACCGTGTCAACAGTCAATGAAATGAGAATTGAATTCCCCAGCAGATCTGTAAACGAGGGTTTTGCTCGGGCGGCTGTAGCTGCATTTGCTGCACAGATGGACCCTACACTGGAGGAAATTAACGACATAAAAACCGCAGTCAGCGAAGCTGTTACGAACTCCATTGTACACGCATATCCGGATAAAATTGGGACGATTAAAATTAGGGCAAAAATAACCGATGAGAACAGACTTGAAATCTATGTGCGCGACAGAGGCGTCGGAATAGAGGATATCAAGCTTGCACGGACCCCGCTATATACAACAGGTGACGAGGGCAGGAGTGGAATGGGCTTTTCTATTATGGAGAGTTTCATGGACGTACTTACGGTGTCATCTTCTGTTGGTAGCGGGACAGTTGTACGTATGGTTAAGCGAATTCGGCAGAGGGTGATGTAAAATTGACTTCCGATAATGGAGTTGACAGAATTATCTTACAGATTCGTCAGGCCAAACTCGGCAACAAGCAGGCAGCTGAAGAGCTTATTATAGAAAATTCCGGTCTCATTTGGAGTGTTGCAAGAAGATTCTTTGGTAGGGGTGTCGATGTGGATGACCTTTACCAGCTCGGCTGTCTTGGGTTTATGAAGGCTGTGGAGGGTTTTGACGAGGGCTACGGTACACATTTTTCCACGTATGCAGTGCCTAAAATTGGCGGTGAAATACGGAGGTTTTTGAGGGATGACGGCCCAATAAAAGTTAGCCGTAGCATTAAGGAGCGCGCAAACACAATCAGGCAGTCGAGGGAGAAGTTGAATCAGGAGCTTGGAAGAGAGCCACTCCTGTCTGAGATATCTGAGGATATAGGTATTACGGTTGAGGAGATAGCAGCCGCTGAGATTGCGGTAGAGACCCCTGATTCCTTACACAGGGAGAGCGGCGAGGAGGGCTTTACACTTGAAAGCTCGATAGGAGTTGATGGTATGGAGGAGAGTGTAGTTGAGAGCATTGCTCTGAAAGAGGCCATTGCAAAGCTTCCGGAGAAGGAGAGGCTACTAATATTTCTTAGGTACTTTAAAGGATTTACTCAGGATAAAACGGCCCAACGCCTTGGTGTATCGCAGGTACAGATATCAAGGTTGGAGAGAAAAGCTATAGCAAGTTTGAGGAAGTTCATAGCATAACAAAATATTAAACGGAGGTTCTCTCGGGGGAGGGGATCTCCGTAAAAATGTCTATACACATAGGGCGAAATGTGGTACAATGTACTATGAAATAAATTGTATAATACAACGAAACGGAAAGAAATATGAAACGACTCATCACTATATTTTTTGTTATTATCCCAGTGCTTACACTCATTGGCAGCTGTTCTACAGCAGGTGGAAGTACGGGAGATTATCTTGCCCTGCCGAAGGTTGAAAGAGAGTACCAACAGCTGCAGAGTGAGATTGATAAGGTACTTGCACCCGGTGGAGAGTTTGCAGCGCCCACATCGGGCTACCGCAGGCAGTCCGTTCAGCTTGAGGATTTGAATAATGACGGAATACCTGAAGCCATTGTGTTTATGAGGACAGCCGTTGAAAAGACCTTGAAAGTGTGTCTCTTCGTATCTATAAACAATGAGTACAGCCTCAAGGCGTCATTTGAAGGGGAAGGTTCCACCTTTGACAGCGTATACTACTATGATTTTAACTCTGACGGGTACAGTGAAATACTTGTAGGCCGTTCTCTGGGGTCCGGTCTTCCAAAAGCGTTGTCTGTCCTATCTGTCTATGATCTGGGCTTCTTCAATCTGTTGACCACCACCTATACCGGTTACTCCATGATAGATATAGATGAAGACGACTCCTCAGAACTCATATTAGTACTGCATGATATTTCTGAAATGAAAGCAACGGCAGAGGTCTACAGGTACAGTGCAAGTGACACCGCCATGCTCATGACTGACAGTGTTGCCCTATCGTCCGGGTCGGACCTAATACTGCGTATAAAATCCGGTTTTCTTACAGGGAAGCAACCGGCACTCTTTATAACATCACAGTTCAATAAGACAGACATTCTTGTTGATATCTGTGCATTCCGCGGAGGAAAGTTTTCTAACATAACTATGAATGATGAGACAGGTATCAGTGTTGAGGAAGTAAAGCAGTTTAATATTGGTGGCCTGGACATAAACAATGACTCAATCTTTGACTTACCCAAAGTAATCACACTGACTCCTTATGAAACAATGAAGTCCTCTGAAACCTTCAGAAGGATTGTTTGGAGAAACTATACACTCTCCGGAAGAGCTGTTGAGGTCTTGCAGACCTACCAAAACAACTCTGATGGGTGGTATTTTATCCTCCCTGAGTCATGGTATGAGCGCGTAACCGTTGATAGGCGTGACTATGTAAGCGGTGAGCGGACTATCGTCTTTTCCATATTCCCTGAGGATGGTGGGGAACCTATTGATATACTTTCAATCTATACCCTTACCGGTGACAACAAAACCGAACGCAGCAGACTACCCGGTAGGTTTATAATCCAGACACCGCAGACACAGAGAGCTCGTAAGGATGCAATCTTTGCAGGGTACATCTTTGATCTTCCTCCGGTGCTTGAGGAGTTTGTTATTATCCAGGACTTTGTATTGGAATCCTTTAAATTAATACAGACCGATTGGTTAGCAGGGGAGTTGACAGCTTGAGAAAGATACTTGTTTTGGAGGATGAGGCCAGCATCAGAAGTTTTGTGGTCATCAACCTTGAACGCGCCGGATACAAAGTGATTGAAGCAGGTACCGGTGAGGAGGCCCTCAGACTCATTGATGACAATCCGGACGTGGTGGTTGCCCTTCTTGATATAATGCTTCCGGATATTGATGGCTTTGAGGTGTGCAAACGCATAAGATCCAACAACCCAACAATGGGTATAATAATGCTTACAGCCCGCTCACAGGAGGTTGACAAGGTAACCGGACTCATAACCGGAGCTGACGACTATGTCACAAAGCCATTCTCACCCACTGAGCTTATAGCCCGTATAGATGCTATCTGTAGACGGGTTGGGATTGGTGAGGGTGCTTCAAAGGATGAGCTCAGGACCGGACCCTTTATCCTCAATGACAAAAACAGAACCCTTGATAAAAGTGGTGAGAGAATCAGACTGACTCAGGTGGAGTACACCATTATGAAGATGTTCATGGAGAACCCGGACAAAGCACTCTCCCGTGAGGAGATACTAAACATTGTTTGGGGTCGTGACTACTTTGGTGACATAAAAATAGTGGACGTCAACATACGCAGACTCAGAATAAAAATTGAGGATGACCCCACCAATCCGGAATATATTACTACCATCTGGGGATATGGGTATAAGTGGGGCAGGTGATGGAAAGACATGATTAGCAGTGCAAATAGACGTATAGGAATAAAAAACCGGTGGATAATCAACAGCCTTGGGGTTGTTGTTTTAATACTTGTATTTGTTATTGCTGTTTTTTCAGTTTATATTTCAAATTACTACTATGAAAATGTGCTTACCACAATAGAACAGCGCGCCAAAAGCACATCAAAGTTTTTTAACAGCTACCTAAACTTAAGCTTTTCAGAGTACTATACCGGAGCTTACCGCTATGTGGAGGGCTTTGAAGAAAAAAACAAACTTGAACTACAGTTCCTTGACACCGCAGGTCATGTAGAGGTCTCCTCACAGGGCATTGTGGCTGGTGTAACACCCGGGACACCTGACATCCTTGGAGCGGTTAAATCCGGCAAAACCACGCGCTGGATTGGTATTAATCCCGGCACCGGAGAGCGGGTTGTCTCTGTGTCGAGCCCACTGTTCTTCTCAAATAATCAGGTAGTTGGTGCAGTCAGATACGTATCCAGTCTGTCGCTGGTGGATAGGCAAGTTTTTACTATGATACTCATTGCTTTTTCAATAGGTGTCATGATTATTGCGTTCGTGGTCATGTCAAACCTCTTCTTCATACGCTCAATAGTTGAGCCGGTGCGCAAAATCAACGAGTTCACCAAGAAAATTGCCGCCGGAAGGTTTGGAGCACAGATTGACACCGAATTCAATGATGAAATAGGTGAGCTCTCAGAGACCATCAATAAGATGTCCGTTGAAATAATGAACGCTGAAAAGATGAAAAGTGACTTTATTTCCTCAATCTCTCACGAGTTACGCACTCCTCTTACGGCTATATTCGGGTGGGGTGAGACCGTCCTCTATATGGACAACCCTGAGGAGATGAAAAAGGGCGTAACCATCATGATGAAGGAGTCCAAGCGGCTCTCAAAGCTGGTTGAGGAGCTTCTGGAATTCTCAATGATGGACAGCGGCAGATTAAAACTTCGTATGGAGCGCATAGATATAGCCTCGGAATTTGAAGAGGTCGTGTTTCTGTATATGGACAACCTAAAAAGGGAGGGTATAGCGCTCAACTACACCTTTGATGACGACATACCTTTTATTACCGGTGACAGGGAACGCCTTAAGCAGGTCTTCTTCAATATCCTAGACAACTCGGCAAAACACGGCGGTAGTGGTGAACGGATTGACGCCTCCATTACTTCCAGCCAAAAGTATGTTATAATTAGGGTTCGGGACTATGGTCCCGGAATACCTTATGATGACCTTGCCTACGTCAAGCAGAAGTTCTACAAGGGCTCGTCACAGTCACGGGGCAGCGGAATTGGCCTTGCTCTGGCAAACGAAATCATTCAGCACCATGACGGTGAACTTACCATAGAAAATGCTGACGGCGGAGGTACAGCTGTCACAATTCTAATCCCAATCAATACCATTTAGTACCACCATAGATTACAGACAATTTGGAGGAAGCATATGCCAAAAGATTATCGCACCACAATAGGCGGACAGGCCCTCATAGAGGGTATAATGATGTTAGGTCCGCAGAAAGCAGCTATTGTTGTAAATACGCCGGAGGGGCATCAGGTTAAGGAGACCCAGCTTGTAAAACTGAAGGACAAATACCCGGTTTTTGGTTTTCCCTTTATAAGAGGAGTCGTGAACTTTGCGGAGTCAATGAAATTTGGAGTCAAGGCGTTAATGTACTCGGCGGACTTTTTTCCTGAAGACGAAGAAAAGGGTAAGCTGGAAATCTGGGCTGAAAAGAAGTTTGGCAAGGAGGGGTTTGAGAAGATTACAATGGCCATTGCTATGGTTCTCGGCATTGCTCTACCAATAGGTCTTTTCATTCTGCTCCCTACACTCCTTGCAGGACTACTTTCTGGTGTTATAGGGTCTGGAGTTTTGCGCAATATCCTTGAGGGAGTCATTAGAATTGCTATCTTCCTTGCGTACCTGGTCTCTGTCTCAAAAATGGCGGAAATGCGGAGGGTCTTCTCCTATCACGGAGCTGAACATAAGACGGTATACTGTTATGAAGCGGGCAAAGAACTCACAGTTGAAAACGTCCGCACCTTCCCGCGTGAACACCCCAGATGCGGTACCAGTTTTCTTTTTGTTGTTATGATAGTGAGTATATTGGTATTTTCCTTTGTAACTTGGTCAAACCCACTACTGAGAATGGTCCTACGGCTTGCTCTATTGCCACTAGTAGTCTCTATAAGCTATGAGCTCAACAGGGGTGTGGGTCGTTATGACAACTTCCTCACAAAGGCACTGAGAGCGCCCGGCATGTGGTTACAGAAACTCACCACAAATGAGCCTGATGACTCTATGATTGAGGTTGCAATTGATGCCCTCAGCCGTGTCATTCCTACTGAAGAAAATGCTGACCGGTGGTGATTTGGTAAATTGGCAAAAACTTACAACGACATTTATATGGATCTCAGGCAACAGCTCATTGATTTGGACATAAGCCAACCATCTCTCGAAGCGCGGGAGCTGGTGGCATATGTGGCCGGAAAGACACGTGAGGAGTTCTACAGGGACCTGCGTATCTACGTTCCGGACAATGTTGTGGAAGAGACCGCAAAGATAGTAATGCGCCGTCTGGACGGAGAACCCCTAGCCTATATTATTGGTGAGTGGGAATTTATGGGGCTTCCCCTTAACATAGACCGGAACGTTCTAATTCCCCGCACTGACACCGAGCTACTAGCCCAGATTGCAATTGATTTTGTAAAGACTAAAAGCAATAGCAGGGTACTGGATATGTGCACAGGATGCGGATGCTTGGGAATATCAATTGCCGCTTTTGTGCCGGAGTGCAGGGTAACTCTTGCAGACATTTCATCCGCTGCATTGAGAGTTGCAAGAAGCAACCTCAGAAGGCACGAACTAAGCGCACGTGTGGCATGCGTAATGTCTGACGCTATGAAGCAGGGCTCAATAACCCTAGGTAACTTTGACCTCATAGTATCAAACCCTCCCTACATACCTACAGCGGATATTGAAACTCTTGATAACTCTGTGAGTTGCTATGAGCCGCATTTGGCACTTGACGGTGGAGACGACGGGCTAATTTTTTATCGCAAGATTGCTTCCGGATACAGACACCT
>CAZIVK010000049.1:0-8641 GCA_964542515.1 uncultured Oscillospiraceae bacterium
TGTCAATATTCAGTTTTTCACAAGAAGATATCTTAAATAAATTCCTTTTTTGCTTGTTTGCACAAGTTTATGTTGAAATGTTGCTCAAACTATATTAAGATAGCCATGTATTAAACAAATAGAAAGAGGTATTAGTCTATGGAAATTAAAGCTATCACTGAGCTTTCAGAGCGCATTTCCGAGAATGTTTCCCGAGTAATAGTCGGGAAGGATGAAGTAATAGAGCTTGTTACAATTGCTCTTCTTGCAGGGGGTCATGTTCTTTTAGAGGATGTACCCGGAACAGGAAAGACGGTATTGGCAAAAAGCCTGGCAAAATCTATTTCTGCTGATTTCAAAAGGATTCAGTTTACACCGGACCTTCTTCCTACTGACGTAACAGGTCTGAATGTATATAACCAGAGCAACTCAAAGTTTGAGTTCCGGAAAGGACCTATCTTCACCAACATCATGCTTGCTGACGAAATAAACCGGGCCACACCCAGAACACAGTCATCGCTGCTAGAGTGTATGGAGGAAAAACAGGCCACCTCGGACGGAGAAACCCGTCCCCTTCCCGCTCCTTTCTTTGTTATCGCCACACAGAACCCGGTTGAAATCCAGGGAACCTTCCCACTACCGGAAGCACAGCTTGACCGCTTTCTGCTTAAACTGAATATTGGCTATCCGGAGGGGGCAGACGCAAGACTTCTCCTTGATCGCTTTATAAATGACAGTCCAATTGAAAACATCTCCGCCGTAGCAACACAGGAGGAGATCCTTGACGCTCAACAGAGCTTCTCCACTGTTTTTGTAAGCAGTCCTGTCCGTGACTATATCGCAAGACTCACCGAGGAGACCCGCAAAGGCGGGGACGTAACGCTAGGGGTAAGCCCCCGCGGCATGCTTGCACTTCTCCGTGTATCCCAGGTAGCTGCTGCCGTTGCAGGACGTGACTACGTTCTCCCTGATGATGTAAAGCGTATGGCACCACATGTCTTCTCCCACAGGATCATTCTCAAGACAGGACAGGGGCTTGGTTCTACTAAAACAGAGTCCTTTGTAAACAAAATCCTAAGGGATATTCCTGTGCCAACAGAGGATCCAAATGAACGCGACTAAACCGAAAGGTACTGATTGCCAATGAGCATTATTTGGTTTGCAATTGTCGTTGGAGCTTTGTCCCTTCTTCAGATGCAATTTTTCTTCTTCGTTGGGCTTAGGAAGGTGTTTTACAGACGCTTCTTTAGCCGCAGTGCAGTGTATGAAGGCGAGAAAGCCGAGATGGTTGAAATAATTGAAAATAGGAAGATATTTCCTATACTATGGCTGCGCGTAGAGAGCAAGATATCCGCATATCTCAAGTTTAAAAAGCAGGATGATCTTGATGTCCGCCATGAAAAATTTCACCAGAGCGTCTTCTACATGCGGGGATACAAGCGCATAACAAGACGTCACGAAATTACCTGTACCCACCGCGGGTTTTTCCAGCTAAAAAATACAGCTCTCACAACAGGAGATCTTTTTGGTCTCTTCAACCGCTTCAAAGAGATAAAGGGGGATGCAGAACTATATGTCTACCCCCAAATACTAAAAAATGAAGAGATCCCCCTTGAATCGCTCAAGTGGCAGGGTGACATCACTATGCGGCGCTGGATCATGCCTGACCCAATTCTTATCAACGGCATACGTGAGTACCGTCACGGGGACTCCCAAAAGGACATACACTGGGGAGCAACTGCCAGAACAGGTGAACTCCAAGTAAAAGTCCATGACCACACAGTATCCCCCAGGACTATTATAGCCCTAAATGCGCAAATCTCAGAGACTCTCTGGGGTGAAATGCGTATAGAGGACAAAGAGGTCATTGAAGTTGGTATAAGGTATGCAGCTCACCTGGCAACTTGGGCTGTCTCCAACGGCCTCGAGGTTGGATTCTGCAGTAATGCAAAGCTGAATGACACCAAGGGTACCGTCTTTGTCCATTCGTCCTGCTCCCAAGCTCACCTTGAACACCTCCTACAGACAATGGCTAAGCTTGACATAGTCCGTGAACGCAACTTCCACTCCTTGCTGGACGACCTCTACAGTGCCTCAACGTCAGCTATGGACATAGTAATTATATCTTCCTACTGGAGTGACACTCTGGAAAAACGTTCAGCAAAACTCCGCAGCCTCGGGAACTCTGTAACGTACATTCCTATACACAAGGCTCTTTCAGACGTAGAGGAGGTGGGTGACCATGACCAGCAAGAAGCTATATAGGGAAACCTACAACTTCCTGATGACAGCACTTATCTTCCTGGCTGTTACCACGCTATTTCAAAAGTTGCTGTTAAAGGATTTAGCCCCTTGGGTAGGCGTTCTGTACTTCACCCCCTGTTTTTTGGCCTACCCCTTGGGAAGGTTTTTACACGGAAAGCGTCCACTTATCGCCGTGCCAATTGGCCTGTTCTCCTCCTTAGCTTTTTCTGCCATACCAATTCTCCTCTCCTGGCAAGTGGGTATCCTAACCATTATATGTTACGCACTAACCCCTGTTTTTACATTCATCCTCTTTAATATGGTCTATATCTCAGGAGGCACTCTGGTAGGGTCCAAACGCTACATCGGAGGTATAATTATTTTCTTAATCAACGCATTTTTCAAAGGTGCCCACTATGAAAGCTACGCCACCTTTGTAAATGTAGCGGCTTTTATTTTCCTCGTTGCAGGACTCATAACTTTTAACAGAGAAAACCTACGGGATGCAACAAGCCATGGCTCATCCAACAGTACAACCCGCTTCCCTCCCGGAATGCGGAAAAACAACATCATTCTGGTCACCGTTATTATAGTCCTTGGCCTTATGATTGCAAGCATCAAGTCTCTAAGCACACTGGCAGCTGATGCTGTTATATTCATTATCTTCCTCATTGTGTCCCTGTTCAACTTAATAGGTAAATTCATGGGCATAGGCGGAACAGGAGAGCCGCCAACTGGTTCCAGTGAGCCAATGATGGGCGGGGAAATAAAGGACCAAAACCCTATTATCGAGATGATTGTCCAAATCGTTATAATTCTAATTATAGTTGCAGCCATTGCCGGCTTGCTATACGGTCTTTACAAACTGATTAAAAATCTCATTAAGCACATGCCTGATTGGATCGCCCGCATTCTTGGTAAATACGACAGCGCTCATGACGAGACGTACATTGACATTACCGAGGACCTGCTGGATAAGGGGGGCTTTCGTAAGGAGATCTCCAAAAACTGGCGCTCATTCCTTGACCGTATAACCTACCGTCAGCCCCATTTTGATGACCTGCCAGATAACAACGCAAAAGTGCGCTTTGTGTTTAAGGCACTACTAAAACGCATGAAACAAAAAGAGGTCTATACCAACACAAAGACCCCTATCGAGCTCACACCGGCAGCTCAGCCCTTAACTGGTGCGGACACAGATGACTTCATCCATGCCTACAATGAGGCCCGCTACAGCAACGCCCCTATCCCTGACGACGACGCAAAGCTCGCCAAAAAGCTGTTGAGGAAACTATAAATGTATACTAACTAAAATAAAGCCAAAAATCCCTGCACCAAATAAAAGGTGCAGGGATTTTAACTTACATGCGCACATTCTTTAGATCACAAGCTATCCGGAAAAAGTTATACAATGGAGCTGTAGACAAAAAGTCCTTTTTAAGTGTATCCACAAGTTTCTCATCAAACGCAAATGCTGTATCGTTCTCAGTATGGGCAATATAGACTCCCTTGAGATCAAGCCACCGACGTATATCCTCAGGCTCATCCGGGAACTTTGTTCTTTTTAACCGTGAATCCTCACTCAAAACAAACCTATCCTGAGCTTCATAGGCAGCTTTTGCCTCTAAAAAAACTGGAGAGCGGTCTAGGATCAACTTCCTATATGACTCTGCAATATTTGAATCATATAAGTTTACACCACATCCCCACCAGATATAGGCGGGCGTAATCTCAAAAAAGATGTTAGGGTATCCGGGATATATTCTTTTATCCCGTCTAAAAAATAACCACATAGAGTCCCTATACTTGGACTTATCTTTTCTGAAACGGGTATCCCTATAAATACGTGACAGCGTGCGGTCAACCTTGGGTTCCACCACAATTTCCGGGTCTATGGAGAGCACTGTGGGGCCTAGCTTTTCAATCAGTTCAAAAAATGGCTCCAGTACTAGCCGCCTTATATCAGGTTTATGTTCCTCGTACCACATCTTAGAATCATTTAAGCGGTTTTCCACCAATATGTCAAATGTCTCTTGGGTAAACATCCTTTTCTTCTCCTATCTGTGCAATAATACAGTAATTATATCACATATCTTATAATTTCAAAAGATTTTAGGAGCAATATTGCTATTGCATTTAGAACCAATAGTTGATAAAATATCATAGGTAAGAATCAAAGTGCTTATGAACCAAATAAAGGAGTTGTAAATTATGCCATTAGTAACATCCACTGAAATGTTCAAGAAGGCCTACGAAGGCGGTTATGCAATAGGAGCATTCAACGTTAATAACATGGAGATTATCCAAGGTATTACGCAGGCTGCAAAGGAAGTAAATGCCCCTCTGATACTCCAGGTCTCCTCAGGAGCCCGCAAGTATGCAAACCACACATATCTTATGAAGCTGGTTGAGGCCGCAGAAATTGAAACCGGTCTTCCTATTTGTCTCCATCTGGACCATGGTGATTCATTCGAACTGTGCAAGAGCTGCATTGACGGTGGGTTCACATCAGTAATGATAGACGGCAGCCACCTCAGTTTTGCAGAAAACGTAGCCCTCACAACGCAAGTAGTTGAGTACGCACATGCACATGGCGTAGTTGTTGAAGGCGAACTCGGACGCCTAGCCGGTGTTGAGGATGATATTAAAGTTAAATCTGAAGACGCCTCCTACACACGTCCTGAAGAAGTTGAAGAATTTGTTACCCGTACAGGCGTAGACTCCCTTGCTATAGCCATTGGTACAAGCCACGGAGCCTATAAGTTTAAACCCGGCCAGAAACCTCAACTCCGTTTTGATATTCTAGAGAAAATAGCAGAACTCCTACCAAACTTCCCAATAGTTCTCCACGGTGCTTCCTCAGTCATTCCTGAGTACGTTCAAATGATTAACGCAAATGGCGGAAAAATGCCTGATGCTATAGGGATTCCTGAAGATATGCTCCGTAAAGCCGCTGAAATGGCTGTCTGCAAAATTAACATTGACTCTGACCTACGCCTCGCTATGACAGGCACAGTCCGTCAATACTTTGCACAGCATCCAGATCACTTTGATCCACGCCAGTACCTTAAACCTGCACGTGATAACATTCAAGCTCTTGTTAAAAACAAACTTGTCAATGTTTTGGGTTGTAACGGTAAGGCGTAAACTACTAAAGCCCAATAGTTTTGCTTTCCAACAATAACTAACTCCCTTGTTGCCGTTGAAGCTGCAACAAGGGAGTTTCTATTTATGCCTGTACTTTTGCAATATCCTCATCAGTATGAAGACCACAGCTTTTCTTCCCGCCGCTGCTTAGTGCTCTGCAGCTGAATTCCACAATCCGGCCACAGCCACACCTGCATTTCCAAACAACTGAGCTTCCATACCTTTTTTCAGTTGGTTCCAGAGCTATCAGCTCACCAAACCTCTTGCCTTTCAAATCCAGTCTTCTGGCCGATCCGATTCTGCCGGTAACCTCTTTCTGGAGGCAGCCACAGCTCCTTGTTTCACCTGAATTAAGTGATGCTATGCTTACATACGTAATATTCCCGCAATCACACTGGCACTTCCAGATGGTGGCGGTACCCTGCTTCTGGTCCGTGGTTTCAAGCACTAGAAGGCGTCCATAGCGTTTACCCTTAATGTCTATTCTTTTTGACATACCAAGCTTTGCTGCCTTCTCTCTTTTTAAGCAACCGCAGCTTCTAGTGCCTCCTGACTTTAGCGACGTTACGTTTACCTCCGCAATTTCACCGCAGTCACACTGGCATCTCCACACCACAGAATTCCTTTGGCGTTTATCTGTGGGTTCGATGGCGATAAGACGTCCAAAGCGTAATCCAGTCACATCACTCATCTGCTTTTTTACCCGAGTAGTAGCTTTAGAATTGCTAGCGCTCATCCTAACATCCTCCAAGTTATGCAATAACCGTCATACCTACCTTCGTCAAGTAGGATACTTTACGACACATGCGTTTGTGGTTTTGCATTTTTTATTTGCGATAATTATAAAATATTCATCTATTGTTGTCAATTGAAATTGATAGCAATCAGACAATTAATAAAATTGTTATGCTGCCAGACGGTAATAACACGTAAATTAGCAGCTTTTGTGTCCTCTACTCATGATTTCTCACTAATTGGAAGTTATCTTTAGGGGTCAACAATAACCCTAACAATAATTAAGGAGGACTTGAAATGCCAAAAAGAGGAGACAATATCCGCCAGCGCACTGATGAGCGGTGGGAGGCTAGATTTACCATATATGATGAGTCCGGTGCCAAAAAAACGGTATCCGTTTACGGTAAATCCTACTCTGAAGCAAAGCGCGCCAAGACTGAATACCTTCAAACATTTGCATTTAAACTACCCACTTCTACCGAACCTACTGCCAACAGCGTTACCGTTAAGGAAGCAATAGACCTCTGGTTACTAGATGCAAAAGTCAGACAAAAGCCCACAACTTTTGCAAGGTACTCAAACATTATGGAAACACACATCATACCAATCTTTGGTGATTGTAAGGTTTCAGAGCTAACCTCAAAACAAGTTGCAAAGCAGGTTATAGAGAAACTTGGAAATGGGAGACTGGACGGAGGCGGAAAGCTTTCACCAAAAACAGTACATGATATATTCTCAGCATTTAAGACAATGATTCTCCACTGCTCTAAGGAACATGGAGTAGGCAGCAACTGCTTGAACTTCTCACTTCCAAGGTTTGAGCCCCCTAATATAAATGTATTTACCGCAGAAGAGCAAGCCAAGTTGGAGATATATTTCAAAACCGATACTGACGCCAACAAGATTGCCTTATACCTCTGTCTTTTTACAGGCTTACGTCTAGGGGAGATCTGTGCGCTAACATGGAAGCATATTGACCTTGAAAAAGAAATAATAACTGTGGACAGTGCAATTCAACGCATACCGCGTACCGGCAAAGGAACAACTAAAACTGAAACAGTTGTGGGAACCCCAAAAACAAAAGCCTCCCGCCGAGTTATACCCCTTGCCCCATTTGTAGTAACTTTTCTTAGGGAAAACAGGCAAACAGAGACAGATTTGTGTTACGTTGCAACTTCAAAGGTGGACAAGTATTTAGATCCTAGGACAATGCAGAACAGATTTGAGCGGTGTCAGGAGCGATTAGATATTGATAAAAAAGGATTTCATAGTATCAGACATACTTTTGCCACAAGATGTGTTCACTGCGGAATAGACGCAAAAACACTTAGCATAATGTTGGGACACTCAAGTGTCAACATAACTCTAAATAGATATGTGCATCCCTACGAGGAGATCACTAGAAAGCAAATAATGAAACTCCGGGAGGCTCTGGAAGACTTATAAAGGGTCAAGCCCACTAGCTATGTAGGCTGAAACCAACTAACATCAACACTTCAAAGGCTTTGTGTCGTAAAGTATCCTACTTGACGAAAAATTCGGGTAAAATTTTTAACAGATATGTCTTTAGACCTGTAGAGCTTATTAAGGGTAATGCAGAAAGTATATATTTCACAATGCGCTGCTGAGACCAGAACCAAAAGCACGCTTATTAGAAGACCGATAGCCAACTCAGGAATGCTGAGGATTCCAGCATCACTAGCACCGGTAACACCTACCAACATAATAATACCAATAGCTCCCAATATCCTGCTAATATTCTTAACCACCATCATTGGTGACACCCCCAACTATCTTTATATTTACAGTTTAACAGTTTAGGTGTCCAATAAAACGGATAACCGCAGTCATCATTTAGATAACTGCGGTTTTTATTTATATAAGATTTTAGATAGTGCTTACACTTTCCCGTTCCTTTAGTTCAGTTCCAACGCGTATATGGCTAAAGGGTTTCCCCGGATTCCTTATGACTTCAACCATCCTGGCAAAAACAGTCGAGCCCAAAACGTCATTAAATACTCTCACAGAGGATAGCGGTGGCTCATTTATGCTTGTAAACGGGAGGTCATCAAACCCAACAACAGACACGTCCTTACCCAAGGTTATGCCCTGCTCCCTAAGTGCCCGTATGGCACCTAGAGCTATAAAGTCATTGTCAGACACAAAAGCGGTAGATTTAAGCTCATTATTTTCCAGCCACTGCTTCATGGCCCGGTAAGTGTCATCCATGTTTGGTCCAAGATATATGCACTCACTCATTGTGAGTTTGTTGTCCTTAAGGCACTTGCTAAAGCCAAAAAACCGCTCCGCAAAGTTAGTTATTTCTATTGAGCTTCTCATGTAACCTATATTAGTATGTCCTCTGTCAATCAGGTGCTGTGTTGCAGTAGCAATGCCACCAATATTATCAATGGCAACAGTGTTAACTGGTGTAAGAGAAAATGAGTTATCTAACACAACTAGAGGAACACCAAGCTTCATAAATGGAACAAGATCCTCTTCAGACATTTCAGTCCCCAAAAGCAAAATGCCCTCC
>CAZIVK010000050.1:0-1161 GCA_964542515.1 uncultured Oscillospiraceae bacterium
ATGAACGGCAAAGTTAATCCCCCAATCTATAATGCAGATAGCCTTGAGGAAGCTGTAAGACTGGCAAGAGAGAGTGCGGAGCGGGGAGACGTTATATTATTTTCACCTGCCTGTGCATCCTTTGATATGTTTCCAAACTTTGCCGTAAGGGGCAATGTATTTAAAGATATAGTAAAAAGTTTATAATGAGGAGTGATTCTATGGATATAAAAAAGATACTGGCTGAGCTTAGTGAAATGGCCGGACCCTCAGGGTTTGAAAGACCTGTGTCTGAGAGAGCCGCTGAGCTGATGCGCCCGTATGTTGATGAAGTATCATCAGACCCCATGTGCAACACATTCGGAATTAAAAGGTCCAAGCGTGAGGGAGCGCGCAAGTTACTCTTGTCCGCCCATCTTGATGAGATAGGGTTTATGGTGACAAAGGTTGAGGAGGGATTTTTGCGTTTCAGAACTCTTGGAGGAATTGACCCCAGGGTGTTGCCGGCGCGCGAGGTCACTGTTATGAGTGATCCGCCCCTTTATGGTGTCATATGCGCACTACCACCGCATCTGCAGACAGCTGAGGAAATGAAGGTTCCTTATCCGGTGGATAAGCTCAG
This sequence comes from uncultured Oscillospiraceae bacterium, assembly GCA_964542515.1. Lineage (GTDB taxonomy): Bacteria > Bacillota > Clostridia > Oscillospirales > JAAYOS01 > CAZIVK01. The sequence continues at coordinate 602 of CAZIVK010000050.1, forward strand.
TATAGATGTAGGACTGTCACAGGAGAGAGCAGAGGCACTTATACCAGTAGGGACACCAATTGTGTTTAAGGAAAAGTTTGTGGAGTTGGCTGGCTCAAAGGTCTCCGGCAAAACAATGGATGATCGTGCGTGTTTTGTACTCCTGCTACGCACCCTTGAGCTGCTGGCTGACAAGGAATTGGATGTGGATCTAATAATACAGGCAAGCTCCCAGGAGGAGGTTGGCGCCAGAGGCGCAGGACCGGGCGCATTTGCACATGAACCTGATTACGCCATAGCAGTTGATGTAACTCATGCAGCTACACCTGACGCGCCTAAGGACAGGACCCTCGAAATGAACAGTGGAGTCCCCATATCACTGGGGCCAAATACAAACCGCAAGCTGGCACGTCATCTAATGAAGTTAGCGGATGAAAAAGAGATTAAGTGGCAACCAGAGGTAATGGAAGGCAGAACCGGTACCGATGCCTGGCCCATGCAGGTGGTAAAAAAAGGCATTGCTACAGCGGTGCTGTCCTTGCCACTAAAGTATATGCACACACCCGTTGAGGTGATCAGCA
>CAZIVK010000050.1:1261-8633 GCA_964542515.1 uncultured Oscillospiraceae bacterium
GAGCGCAAGGTAGTTCCAAAGATTACAGACCTGTATATAGACCTGGGAGTAAAGGATAAAGAACAAGCACTTAAGCTCATAGAAATAGGGGACTACGGAGTCTTTGATTCGGAACCTGTGGAATTTGGTGACGGCTACTTTAAAGCCCGGGCTATAGATGACCGCATAGGCTGTGCAACTATGATAAAGCTGATAGAGGAAGGACCGGATGTAAGTGCATGGTACGCTTTTACAGTCCAGGAGGAGGTCGGAACACGTGGCTCAGGGCCTGCAACCTATGAAGTTCAGCCGGACATCGCAATAATACTTGAAGGGACAACTGCAGGGGACACCCCGGGAACTCCGGCACACCGCAAAGTGTGTTCACCAGGTAAAGGTGCTGTACTTCCGTTCATGGACAACTCCGCACTGTATGACGTTGGAGTGTACAAGCTACTAAGTAAAATAGCTGACGCGAACGGTATTAAGTGGCAGACAAAGGAATACGTATCCGGAGGGACGGATGCAGGAACAATTCAACGCACTGCCGCGGGCATAAAAGTTGGTGCAATATCAGCAGCACTGCGCAATATACATTCGGCTTCATGCGTAGGAGCAATAGATGACTTCAATGGTATCTATGAGCTGGCCAAGGAATTTCTAAACACAGTGGGAGGTAAAAAATAATGCTTGATATATTTGAAACACTGGCTCAGTTAGCCCAAATACACTCACCCTCAGGACATGAAGGAAAGGTATCGGATGCTATCCGGGATTTAGCAGCACCCTATGCGGATGAAATCTATACAGACACACTCGGGAATTTGATCTGTGTAAAAAAAGGTACCAGCGGTGGTAAAAAGGTAATGATGGCCGCACACATGGACTCTATCGGAATGATTGTTACTCATGTGGATGACAAGGGGTTTATACGTTTCTCCAATCTCGGCGGACTATCACCTGTACTGCTCCTGGGTACACCTGTAGTATTTGCAAACGGTACAAGAGGTGTAATATACAAGGATGAGAATGTTGAAACTAAGGACCTCAAACTTTTTAATCTCTATATAGACATTGGCTACTCAAGCAGGGAGGACACACTAAAATTTGTTAAAGTGGCTGATACAGCTGTATACAGCACGGAAACCTATTTGGCAGGAAATAGAATTGTGTCCCCTTATTTAGATAACCGTATTAGCTGTGTGATCCTTCTACTTGCCCTTGAATCCATCAAGGAGACAAAAAATGACCTCTACTTTGTATTTACAACACAGGAGGAACTTGGAACAAGAGGAGCAAGAACCGCCTCATTTGGAATAGAACCGGATGTAGGAATTGCCATTGATGTCACAAGGTCCGGTGACACCCCTGAACCCCGGCCAAAAATGGAAACTAAGCTCGGCGGGGGCGCTGCTATCAAAATAATTGACTCCACCCTCATATGCTCACCACAGATCGTAAGAGCCCTGGAGAATTCTGCAAAGGCAAATGAAATCAAGTATCAGTTTGAGGTACTTGAGGCTGGCGGAACGGATGCAGGTCCTATGCAACAGTCACGTGCCGGAGCTTATGCCGGTGCCATATCCATTGCAACACGCTATATACACTCACCTCAGGAGATGGCTGACCTGGATGACGTCAAGGCAGCAGCGGCATTGCTAAGCGTGTTCGTATCTGACAACATTGAACTTAACTAAAAATACAAATATTACTGTGTATTCATTCTGAGTACACAGTAATATTATTAAAATGAGTTGGAGGGGTGTAAATGAAGCTGATTCATTTGGCGGATTTACATATAGGAAAGAGAGTTGGGGAGTTCTGGCTGGTTGAAGATCAGCGCTACATACTAAACAAAATACTAAGCGTTGTAAAAGACGAGAGCCCCGCTGCTGTACTTATTGCCGGAGATGTCTACGACAAGAACCAGCCCTCGGCGGAAGCGGTTAATATCTTAAATTGGTTCATAACGGAACTGACGGATATTTCTGAGGCCGTCTTTGTAATAAGCGGTAACCACGACTCCCCAGAGCGGCTGAGCTTTGGCAATAAACTCCTTAGCAGAAGCGGAGTCCATATCTCAGGCATTTTTCAGGGTAGCGTAGAAAAGAGAGTTCTTAAGGACAGCCACGGACCCGTAAACATTTACATGTTGCCCTTTTTAAAACCCGCAGTTGTAAAGCCACATTATGATACAGAAATTGAATCATACGATGACGCTGTAAAGACAATAGTAGATAGCCTTGAAGTGGACGTTAATGAGAGAAACGTTCTCCTTAGCCACCAGTTTGTTACGGGTGGGGGAGGAGCACAGCCAGAGAGGTCTGACTCTGAGAGCATATCTGTAGGTGGCCTGGACAATGTATACGGGTCCTCCTTTGAGCCTTTTGACTATGTTGCGTTAGGGCATCTTCACATACCACAGTCCGTAGTACGTCAAACTATTAGGTACGCTGGATCCCCCCTCAAGTATTCGTTTTCCGAGGCACTTCAGCAGAAGTCTGTGACGGTTGTAGAACTCGGTGAAAAAGGCAGTGTTGATGTACGTCTGGTACCTATTATGCCATTACGTGATATGCGCAAACTAAAAGGGCCTATAGATGAGTTGATAGCAACTGCAGAATTGGACAAGTCCGGAGCTGAAGACTACATCCACGTAACCCTTACTGATGACGGTGAAGTGTTTGATGCTATCGGGAAACTGAGGGCCGTATACCCTAACGTCATGTCCCTGTAATACGACAACACTCGTTCAAAGCAGGCCGTCAACTCACGGACAGCAGCATCCGGCAATATATCAGAAAGAGACCCTCTTGATATATTCTCAGAGTTTTATGAACTTCAAAATAATGAGCCGTTGAGCAGTGAAGGAAAAGCGCTAATGCTACAGATACTCCAAGGAGGGGATGAACTTTGAAACCTATAAAGTTGGTAATGTCCGCTTTTGGACCCTATGCAGATCTAGTTGAGCTGTCCTTTGAGGGGTTTGGTGGGCAGGGTCTATTCCTTATCACCGGGGATACCGGAGCAGGTAAAAGTACAATATTTGATGCTATAGCATTTGCCCTATATGGTGAGGCTAGCGGCTCCACAAGGCCCGTTGACACTTTGCGCAGTGACTTTGCCGGCCCTGAAACACAGACATTTGTTGAGTTTGAATTTAAGCATAGAGGCTTAATTTATACTGTCAAAAGAAATCCAAGGTACCTTCGGGCCAAAAAGAACGGACAAGGATCAACCACTGAAAACCCTGATGCAACGCTTACCATGCAAAACGGGGAAGTTTTTTCCGGCAACAGGGATGTCAATGAGAGGATTCTGTTAATTCTGGGCATAACCAGTGCTCAGTTTAAACAGATAGCTATGATTGCACAAGGCGAGTTTCAAAAACTCCTTCTGGCTGAGAGTAAGGAGCGCAGTGAAATATTCAGGCGTATTTTTAATACAAATATTTACCTCAATGCCCAGAGAGTTCTCAAGGACCGTGAAAGGGAGGCCGCAAAACGCGCAGAGGGCTACAAAAATAGCATTTTGCAGCACATAGATAATATCTCTGTAAGTGAAGGCGAGCTCTCTGAACTTGTGGAGAGAAAAGACATCCATGAGGCAGAAAAAGTCATTGCTCTTCTGACAGAAAAAAACATAGATGACAGCTCTCGGGTTGAAAAAATAGGTGCTGATATTAGTGTACTTGCTGCTGCTATTGAAAAACAGATAGAGGCCATAACCAGTGCTGACGTAATTAATAAGAACCTCTACAGTCTTTCCCAGACCCAAGAGGGCATTGCTAAGCTTGAGCAGGAGCAGGGTAAAATAGACCGCCTTAAGATATCGGTAAGTAATGCGGAAAAAGCTCGGAGTATTGTCCTGCAATATGAAAATGACTATTTAAAGTCCTGTAGAAACTTGGAGGACATCCGTGGTCAGCTTGGGGAACTACAGCAGGTCATATCTGCACAGAAAGCTGAGCTGGAGGCTCTAGAGAGAGTGTATCTTGAAGAGAGAGACAAGGAACCTGAAAGGGATGCTTTAACAGCCAAAATCTTTGAGCTGGATAGCACCCTTACAAAGTATGCAAAAGCTGATGGTCTTAAGAGCGATATCAAAAAACATGAGACCTCTTTGGGGACTATAGAGGTGGAGATCTCCACTATAAAGGATCAGGAGACAGAGCTCATACAACAGCGCACAGAACGGACAGAGGAGCTTAAGAAGTATACTGAAACAGACTCGGCACTGGGACAGTGCAAGTTTGATCTTGATATTCTGCAAAGGAATAGTAATAAACTTCAATCCATCAGTAAAGACATAGAGGATTTACGAGAGTCTATGAGTGATGATGAAAGTTTAAGTGAAGACTACTTAAGGCTTGACAAAATCCATTCCAATTCAGCCAAAAAGCTAAGTCAAGCAGAGAGCCTTTACTATGCCAATCAAGCCGGTATATTGGCGTCAAAGTTAGAAACAGGGAAAGCTTGCCCGGTGTGCGGCTCAACTGAGCACCCTCAAAAGGCTGAGGCATCACCTCATGCGCCTAGTGACACAGAGCTTGAAGCAGCTAAGAATGAAAACGAAGAGAACCGCAGTGCACTTGAGGTTCTGAGCGGGAAATGTGCTGCAAAAAGGGCGGAAGTTTCTACAAAGAGGGAACAGGTGTTGACTGCTGCCAAAGAGTTTATAGAGCATACAGATATTCCTGACTCGGTAGATGACCTCATGATTCTTGTGAACACCAGCTTATCTGAGACAAGTGAGAAAATTGTAAAGGCCAATGAACTTCTAAATGACCTCACTTGGCAGTTGGACCGCAAACAAAAGGTTGTTAAAGAAAGAGAAACTTTGCAGGAGCAAATAGACTTTTTAGCCAAGGCTTTTGAGGAAAAAGTGACTGAAAAGAATACGCTGGTATCCGACATGTCATTAATTCAGGGGGAACTGAAATCGGTAAGCTCAAACTTAAAATTTCCCACGTGTGAGGAGGCTACCAAAGAGCTGACAGAGCTCAAAGCAGCATTGGAGGGACTTAAAAAAGCCTTCATTAAGGCTCAAGACAATTACAACAAAACCAGTAAGGCTTTGGATGGAAACGAGGTACTGCTCAAGAACTACATATCAAGAGAACAGACGCTCTCTGGTGACCTAAAGAACGCAGAGGATTTATACCATGAAAAGGTGAAGGAGGCCGGTTTTTCCACCAATGAGGAGTACCGCTCCGCTATGTTATCCGGTGAAGAGATTGAGAAGGCTCACGAGGTCATGGAGGAGCATAAAGAGAAGAGAGTGCAGCTAACAAATGATCTAAAGCGTCTTTCTCTGGAGACCGAAGGTAAGGAACTCCTTGATATTGAATCAATGAAGGGGGATAAAGCACTTCTTGATGCAAAAAAAGAAGAGACCGAGACAAGCTGGAACGCCCTTAAGGTGGAGTATGGCGTAAACATTAAAACGGAAAAGTCGCTCAAAGAGCTCCATAAGGTATACCTTAAGTGCATTGATGAGTACCTATTACTGAGCAATCTCTCGAAAACCGCTAACGGTGAAATAAACGGAAAGCAGAAACTTCCCTTTGAACAGTATGTTCAGGCATCATATTTTTATCTCATATTGACAGAAGCAAATAAGAGACTTAAACTAATGACAAACGGACGATATGAACTCTGCCGCAAAGAGGAGGCAGACAATCTCCGCTCCCAGTCAGGCTTGGAGATTGATGTGTTGGACAGCTATACAGGTAGGCTGCGCTCTGCAAAAACTCTATCAGGTGGTGAGACCTTTAAGGCGTCGTTGGCTCTTGCACTTGGCTTATCTGATGTGATTCAAAGCTATGCAGGTGGTATAGAGTTGGATACGTTGTTTGTAGATGAGGGCTTTGGCGCCTTGGATGCAGATTCCTTAGAGCAGGCAATTCAAACATTAATAGGACTTGCATCAGGTGACAGGCTGGTAGGAATTATATCCCATGTTGGGGACCTAAAAGAGCGGATCGACCGTCAAATAATTATCTCAAAGAGTCCAAGTGGGAGCACATTAACGGTAAAATCGTAGTTTTGAAAGGATGGCAAAAATGAAGTTTGGATTACAACACCCTGCAGATCAGTTAGTTATGATGATGGATAGGATTTATTCCTATGGTATGACCACAACATCCGGCGGGAATCTTTCAATTAGGGATGATAACGGCGATATCTGGATAACCCCTGCAGGTATAGATAAGGGCTCATTAACAGCAAGCGACATAATATGCGTCAAACCGGACGGAACCATTGAGGGTAATCACAGGCCCTCCAGTGAGCTCCCGTTTCACCAGCATGTATATAAACAGAGGCCGGATATAAAGGCTTTGGTTCATGCCCATCCTCCAGCACTTGTATCATTTAGCATAGTAAGGAAAATCCCTAACACCAAAATAATCCCTGAAGCAGATTTTATATGCGGTGAGGTTGGGATGGCTACATATGGTTTGCCCGGTAGCGACGACCTCGGTGAAAAGATTGCAGATGTACTTAAGAGTGGTATTAATACTGTTATTCTGGAGAACCACGGCGTGGTTGTGGTAGGCACCGACCTGTTTAAGGCATTCATGGCATTTGAGACCCTTGACTTCTGCGCAAGGCTTGAGATTGAAGCCAGCAGGCTGGGCACTCCAATACCACTTTCAAAAAAGCACCTTCAAATTGCAAAACAAAAACAAAATGTTAGCATGGAAGAGTTTGTCCCTAAAAGTTATAGCAGCACCGAACGCCGTGCCAGAAGTGAGATGTGTAAGCTCATCCACCGCTCCTACGACCAGAGGCTTTTTACAAGTACACAGGGTACCTTTTCTACGCGTTTGTCGGACGATTCATTTATCATAACTCCATACATGGTGGACAGAAAATATATTGATGAGAGCGACATTGTAAGAATAGAGGACGGGCGCCGCGAAAAAGGAAAAATGCCAAGTCGCTCGGCGGAACTGCACTCCATGATATACAGGAAGAACCCTGACTTTAATTCAATTATAATTGCCCATGCACCCAATATTATGGCGTTTGCAGTTACAGATGTTGAATTTGATTCAAAGACAATTCCTGAGAGCTATATACTTCTGAGAGATATTCCAAAATTACCATTTGGATCCAGTTTTATGCAAAAGGAGATGACCGCAGAAGTATTCTCAAATAAGGTGCCGATAGTTATGCTTGAAAATGATTGTGTAATTGTGACGGGGAACTCGCTTCTCAACGCCTTTGATAGGCTTGAGGTGGCCGAATACAGTGCCAAAGCTATAATATCATCTAAGCTGCTGGGTGACATTGTAAACATAGATAGCCGTCAAGTACGGGACATTGAAGTTGCATTTAATTTAGAAGTTTAAATTTCGTTAGATTATATTTCCAAGATAAAAACAGTC